>DASTBN010000533.1:0-2705 GCA_035712045.1 Pseudonocardiaceae bacterium | reverse complement strand
GTTTGTTTTCGGCGGCCCGTCGAGGTTGGCCTTCCACGGAGTACCCAAGACGCTGCCCGGAACTGGGGAGCCTGGCATCGGGTTGAGCAGCGGACGGTTCAACATCACGCTGCGCGAATCCGGACTTGATTAGGGCCACATCCCTGCACCTCAGTTGTCGGCCGCGAGCTGTCCGCAGGCCGCGGCGATGTCGCGGCCTCGGGTGTCCCGGACGGTGCAGGCCACTCCGGCCGCGCGTACTCGGGTTACGAACTCCTCCTGCACGGGCAGTGGGCTGGCGTCCCATTCGCTGCCCGGGGTGGGGTTCAGCGGGATGAGATTTACGTGCACCAGCGCGCCCAGCGCGCTCCGCAGGAGCTGGCCGAGGAGATCGGCCCGCCAGGGCTGGTCGTTGACGTCCCTGATCAGCGCGTACTCGATGGACACCCGGCGCCCGGTGGTCCGCGCGTAATGCTGGGCGGCGTCAAGCACTTCAGCCACCTTCCAGCGGCGGTTCACGGGAACCAGGGTGTCGCGCAACTCGTCGTCCGGGGTGTGCAGCGAGACCGCGAGGGTGACCTGCAGCCCTTCGGCGGCCAGCCGCCGGATCGCTGGCACCAGACCCACCGTCGACACCGTCACCGACCGCTGGGACAGGCCCAGCCCGTCCGGGGCAGGATCGGTGATCCGGCGGAGCGCGGCGATAACGCGCGGGTAGTTGGCCAGCGGCTCACCCATGCCCATGAACACCACATTGGACAGCCGGCCCGCCCCACCGGCCAGCTCACCGTCACGCATCGCGGCGGCGGCAGCGCGCACCTGGTCGACGATCTCCGCCGTGGACAGGTTACGGGTCAGCCCGCCCTGACCGGTGGCGCAGAACGGGCAGGCCATCCCGCAACCGGCCTGGCTGGAGATACACACCGTGGCCCGGTCCGGGTAGCGCATCAGCACGCTCTCGGTGAGCGCTCCGTCGCCCGCGCGCCAGAGTGTCTTGCGGGTCGCCCCATCGTCGCAGCTGAGGTGGCGCACCGGGGTGGCCAGCTCCGGCAACAGCTCAGCCAGTAGCCGATCCCGGCTCGTGGCGGGCAGGTCGGTCATCGTCACCGGATCGGTACTCAGCCGCCCGAAATAGTGCCGGGCCAGCTGGTCGGCGCGAAAGGCCGGCTCGCCCAGCGAGGTCACCGCAGCACGGCGCTGGTCACGATCGAGATCGGCGAGGTGCCGCGGCGGCTTTCCCCGGCGCGGGGCCTCGAACACTAAGGGCAGCGCAGTCATGTCAGATCCCACTGTCCCAGGCTTACGCGGAGCCGCTCCGCGAGGGTCCACGCTCGGGTCACGGCTAGAAGGAGAGGCGGAACGCAGCGGTGTCCTGGATGTGCTGCTCGCCGATTCCATGTGCCCGGACAATCGCGTGGAGATCGAGGCGGTGGAAGCCGCCGAGTACTCGAGGAAACCCCTGCTCCGCGACTAGCGGTGACGAACTGCGCGTAGCAGGTGTGCGGCGGTAGCGCACGGTCAGCGGCAGGGCCATCCGTCGTGCCCCTGTAGGTAAGCCCTTCTCCAGCGCCATCGGCTAGGTTATCCGCCGCACCGGCAGCTCAGCCTGGGCCCGCATCGGCGGGCTGGGGCCTGGGGATATGGGGGCACAGGGATGACCGCGGGTGGGGTATGCGGGCCAGCCGTCCGCGAGAAGGCGGTGCGGTCGCTGTGTGGTGGGTCAGCCCTAAGGGCGTATCACGGCCCGGGACTCGGGCGATGGCGGCGTGTTTGGGTGGTGTTGTGGGTCCTGGGGCTTTTGCTTGCTGCGACTGTGGTCATGGCGGGGGTCCTGGCAGGGCCCAGCGCGCTAGCGGCTGCTGGGCCAACGGACACCGGGCCGACTATCGTGAGCATGACCTTCGATGACGCGTGGGCAGAACAGAACGTCGCCGCAGACATCCTGCACAAGCACGGGTTGAACGGCACTTTCTACGTCATCTCGGGTGTGGTGGGGACGCCCGGTCATTTCGCGCTTGGTGATCTGAGGCGATTGGTTTCCCAGGGGAACGAGATCGGTGGGCACACCGTGTCGCACCCGCATCTCAGTGAGCTACCCGCTGATGAGGCGCGCCGACAGATCTGCGCCG
Organism: Pseudonocardiaceae bacterium; assembly: GCA_035712045.1. Classification (GTDB taxonomy): domain Bacteria; phylum Actinomycetota; class Actinomycetes; order Mycobacteriales; family Pseudonocardiaceae. Next base: position 597 of record DASTBN010000533.1, on the reverse strand, counting down.
ACCGGACGGCACTGGTTGGGTGGGGTCTGCGGGTGACGTCGTTCGCCTATCCCTACGGCAGCTACAACAGGTCCATCGAGGCAATCGCCGCGGACTGCGGGTACAACAGCGCGCGGATCGCCAGCGGGATCCGCCGTCCCTGGACAAGCCCGGGGCAGTGCGAGCGGTGTCCGCTGGCCGAGACGGTCCCACCGGCCGACCCCTACGCCATCCGCGTCCCGCCGGCGATTGATCCCTCGTGGACGCTGGCGGAGATGCAACGCGCCGTAACCAACGCCGAAGATCATGGTGGTGGCTGGGTGGTTCTGGCCTTTCACCATGTCCGTGATGACCACAGCCCGCTGTCGGTGAGCCCTGCGGTCCTGGATGGTTTCACCGCGTGGCTCGCCCAGCGGAAGGCCAGCGGAAACGTGCGGGTCGCGACTGTTGATCACATGATCAGAGGCGTGGTAAGACCCAGTGCCACCCGGCGCCTATACCGTCCCATGGCGTCATGAGGCCCCCGCCGGACACGCCCAGCGCCTGATGGGCGCGCTATTGCCGGGAAGGCTAGTCGCATCAGGTAATCGCGCGTTCTGGGGCCAGACCGCGGTAATC
>DASTBN010000532.1:0-4333 GCA_035712045.1 Pseudonocardiaceae bacterium | reverse complement strand
GCGCACCACTCATGATCACCGTTTGGGTGTCGAACGCGACAAAATGTGTCGCTTTCGACACCCAAACGGTGATCAAGCACTATCCAGGCGATCTCAGCTAAGTGGCATTGAACCCCTTGTCCGGTTCGTCCACCAGCTCGGGGACCTCAGCGCCACTGGCCCCGGTGAAGCATGAGCGGCCCACCGCCCACTAATAGGTAGCTCAGCACCGGGTCACCGAAAAATTGAGCACTTCCATGCTCCTGACAGCGAGCCGATCGCGATCCATCATGACTCTACGTGGACCTGCCACGACTGGCCCGTGAACCGGAGACACGAAAGAGAAATTTTCCCATGAGCAGGCCCACGCGGGCGCGTCGTTTTCTGGCGACAGCTTCAACGATTTTCATCGCCGGATGCATCGCGCTGGCCAGCCCTATGGTTAAGCCTCGAACGACCTGGTGGAGGCTCCACCAGCTAGCAACTGGATACATTAGATTCCGCGAAAGGGGAGTGGAAGTCATGGGTATGTTCAAGCACCGTCGCGTGATGGCCGCCGCCTCGGCCGTCGCTGCCGCAGCGGGTATGATGCTGCTGCCAGCTACTGCGGTGGCAAATCCAATGCGCTCGGCGGATGTGGTGCTCGGCACCACGGCTGGGAATCAAGGAAGCTGGAGGGTTTGTAACCGCCTCAACGAGGAGGTCAATGTCGCCATCTCCTACGTGAATCCCAGAAGGGGCGGATTTATCTCGGAGGGATGGTGGCCCCTCCGGGCGCGTGGAGCCTGCGCGACGGTGTTGGTTCGCAGTCAGACATCGGACCCGAACAACGTCTTTCTCCGCGCCGAGGACACGCGCCGCAACGCGGTCGTCGATGGCACGAGCTGGAGGTGCGCGACTCACGACGAACACACGATTATCGGAAACCAGAACTGCGCAGGGCGCGGCTATGAAGCCCTGGCATACAGGCATATAATAATCAACCTCGACAAGATCCCTTACACGACGAATTTGGTCGGCGGGCCGCAGGGTGCAATTGACGACAATAACTAAGCCTGGATGCACCGCGGGTGGGCACGGCTGGAGGCGAACGCGGTGCAAGGCACCCTCGATGCGCGTGGAAACCGGCGACGAGGACGACCTAGTGCGGGAGGATCCTGGAGATGACACACATGGCGGGAATGCCGGGAATGGGCGAGCACGCACAGCATCCGAGTGGCGACCCGCCGGGCAGCCATACGATGATCGCGATAGGAACGGGACAGATTTTTCTGTCGCATCTTCCCATGTTCATGAAGCCACACGATTACCAGGTCATTCTCCAGGCTAGTTTCGGCGGAAGCCACGGTGATCCGCAGCGCGTCTATGTCGATGACCGCAAGGCTCACCCCGACGTCCTACTCTACACTTTGCGACCTGAGAAATTCGTCCTGCCCGACCTCTTCCCGCCAGCCCCTGGGGAGCAGGCACATCGTCGGTCATTCCAGGCCGACCTCTTTCGTGGCAATTTCGAGCAGCCCGCCACGAATCCTGTGCGGATCGCGGCTAACGTAGTGGTCAGCGTCGAGAGCGTGGTACTGGGCCGGAAGTTCATTCCCGGGGCACCAGGGCTCGATCGGCTGGCATATGTTCTGTTCGGAAAAGGATCTGAACTCTGGCTAGCCCACGTGATCACCAAGCCACCCGACTTCGACCAGATCTTGTCCACTGCGGTAGGCGGGCACACCTTCACTGACCAGGAGCTCATCTCGGGTATCCCGATCACTATCCCTGGCCAGAAGAACGCGGCGGCCGAACGCATCGAGTTATCTCCGGCCGACCCGGCGATCGACGCCCTGGCCAGCGACCGGGTGCCCGTCGAGTTGCGACCCCAAGCCGAGTTTTACTTCAACGACAACGAGGACCTGCGGTAGCGATGACGGCAACATTCGAGATCCACCCCGCTGTCGGCATCGCGCGGGCTGGCAACAGCGACGATTTTTTCCTCGGGCCAGAGCCGGAAGTAGTACCACCGCCCCGGTATCGCGACGGTGCCGGTAACCTCCTTCGCCAAGCCGCCCGCTTCCGTATCTTCCAGTGCGACCGCGCTGACGACGGCACGCTGAAGTCAGCCACGGAGATCACCGCCGCTAAGGCCCACATCGAGTGGACGGTCCATCTGGTCAACGCGAAGGGCGCGGCGCCGGAGTTCCCGCCTCCCGCGGTCCGGCCACCCCAGTCTGGTGTCCGGCTGCGAAACGCCGGTCACAGCAACCGGGCTGACCTGGTGATCGACCCCGGCCCTCGGACCGTGGCCAGCCCCGGCCAGCGTGCCGTGTTCGACTCGGGCGCCTTCCTCGGCACCATCGTGCCCTTAGGCGAGATCCGTACCGACGACGACGGGCGGCTGCTGGTCCTGGGCGGCTTCGGCAAGTCCGGCTTTGTGTCCCCCGATGGCTCCCCGGTGCCCATCAATAACTTCGCCAATAACGACAACTGGTACGACGACATGTCCGACGGCACGGTTGAGGCCAGCGTGTCCATGGGCGCCGCGGGCCCGAAGGTCGACGCCAAGCCAGCCCGGGTGATCGTCGCTCCGCCCGATTTCGCTCCCGGCATCACGAACCTGGTGACTCTCCACGATGTCGCCTTCCAGGCCGCCGTGCGGCGTGGGTGGCGCCAGGTTCCTGACAAGCCGTCCTTCACCATCCACGTGCAGCCGATCCTGCGGCGGGTGCTGGGCTATCAGTGGGTATCGCAGCTAGGCCGCCAAGGACACGGCCCTGGCGCGGGCATGGGCGATTTCGCCAGCCAGTGGGCTGCTTTGGCCGACCCGTCACCGGCCCACGCCGCCATTCGGGGCAGGATCACGGGCAAGCTGCGCGACCCGGCGCAGCAGCCGGCCGCCGACGACCGCGGCTTCATGCCCAGGCTGCATAGCAGCGACTTCGCCGCATTTCCGAACGGCGTGCTGCGGCTCACGCCGACGCAGTACGCCGTCCTCCGCCAATGGGCCGCCGGCCAGTTCGTCAACGACCTTGACCACCCGCCGTCCGGCGACGAGCTACTTCCCGACGCGCTGGACCGCACCGCCTTAGAGGCCTGCTCCGGCGGTCCTTTCTTCCCGGGGATCGAGGTGGGCCACATCATGGCCGACCCCCAGACTTACAGCGAAGCCTTCCGGGTGGATGCTCAAACCCGTCCGGCCGGGAAGCTGACCGAAGGAAACGCCGTCCCCTGGCAGGCGGATTTCCTGGCGTGCAGCGTTGACAGCCAGTCGCAACTCGGGTGGTGGCCCGCTCAGCGCCCGTACCAGGTGCGCACCCGGCTGGACTCGGATACCACCCAGTTCTGGCACCGGGGAGTCACCGGTTTTCGCGGCATGGTCGACGAGTGGCACGAGCTGGGCGTCGTTGTCGAAACTCGCCGCGCTGACGGGCAGATCGTGTTCGTCGAGTCGGAGCGCCGGTCGTTACCGGGTTGACATGCCCCCTGAGTTCGATATCGCCATTGTCGGCGGAGGGCCGGCCGGTTGCGCGGCTGGCATCGTGGCGGCCCGGGCCGGCAAGCGGGTCGTGATACTGGAGCGCTCGTCCTATGGCACTGCCCGTGTCGGCGAGACCCTGCCACCAGAAATCCGGCTGCTTCTCGAACGCCTCGGGGTATGGGACCGTTTTTGCCGCAGTGGCCACACGCCTACCGCCGGCGTCGTCGCGGCGTGGGGGCAGGCCGAGCCGTATCCCAACGACTTCATCCTCAACCCGTACGGACCGGGGTGGCGGGTCGATCGCGCCCGCTTCGACGATATGCTCGCCACCGCCGCTGAGCAGGTCGGCGCCGTCCTCCGCCGGCAGGCCACGGTGCGCTGCTGCCAGTGGGAGCCATCCGGCGGGTGGTGGCTGGGAGCTAGCCAGGACTCGCACCCGCTGCGACTCGTTTCGGCCGGGTTTCTCATCGACGCCACTGGGCGCACGCCGTCACTGTGGCGCCATCTCGGGGCTCGCCGGGTCGCCTACGACCGCCTGGTCGGTCTCGTGGGCTTCATGACACCCGCCCGCGCCCCGGACTGCCCGGACCAACGAGCTCTGGTCGAGGCGACCGAGCGCGGCTGGTGGTACTCGGCCTGGCTGCCCGATGGCAGGCTCGTCGTGGCATTCCACACCGATGCTGGTCCAGGACTGCGAGCCGAGTGGCGGACGCACCTGGCGAGCGCTCCGCATACCGCTGCGCGTGCCGCAGGGATGCGAGATGTGCGGCTTCGTGTGCTGCCCGCCAATAGTCAGCGGCGGGACCCGGTAGGAACACGAACGTGGCTGGCGGTCGGCGACGCCGCTGCCGCGCACGACCCCATCACGGGGCTCGGTGTCTATTGGGC
>DASTBN010000531.1:0-5228 GCA_035712045.1 Pseudonocardiaceae bacterium | reverse complement strand
GGGAGGAGTTGGAAAGGGCGCTGCCCGCTGTGCTGGAGACGGAGTTGGCGCTCACGTGTCAGGTGCTGCGGGCCGCAGTGGCTACCGAGGTGTTCCGGTATGGGCTGGTGCAGGGCAGCGCGGTGTTGGCTGAGCAGCTGCGGAAATGGCTGGAGGCGCCTCGGGAGGGTTTCCCGGAGCGGCGGGTGTTATTACGGCTCGCCAAGTACCTGTCCCGGGTGGTGGCCAAGACCAGCCCGTACGCGACCTTCACGCTGGTGGGGGCCGGCCGCTGGAGCACGGAGGGCCCGGCGCTGGTGGCGGCCGATGCCGACGCGTGGTGCGGCGTGGTTGACCTTAACGGCTGGGCGACCCAGCATCTTGCCCGATTGCTCCTCGCGTGGCCGGAAATCCTTGACCGCCAGCCGGTGCGGATCAATCCGAGCATCTGGCGGGACGGGGCGAAGTTGTGGTTTCTCGGTCACGACCCGGGTGAGCCGTTGTGCGGGGTCACAGCCAGCACGGCGGTGCGTGAGTGCGTGGAGTTTGTGCGCGCCACTCCGGGCGCGACTGTGGGAGCGTTATGCGAGCACCTGAGCGCGCTCGGTGAGGACGACGACGGACAGCACCGGGCCCTTGTCGGCCGGCTGATCGCTCTGGGTCTGGTGGAGCCAGTGATGCCTGTCGCGGACCAGGCCCTCGATCCGCTCGGGCGGCTGTCTGCCTGGCTGGTCGAGGTTGATCACGTAGACGGCGGCGCGAATGGGGGGCGGTGTGGGCGGATTCGCCTGTGGCGGCGAGCTCTGCGTGAGCTCGACGCTCGCTTGCGAGCCTACCCGGGGTTGACTATCCCCGACGAGCGGGTCGCCGCGCATGATTTGATCCGGGCGATACTGACCGAGCTAGTCTCCGGGGTCCCTGGGCCCGGCTCTGACCACCAGTCCCAGCCCCCCGCTGGTCACCTCAGCTTGCCACGTAAGAACCTGACTGATGAGAACGCGGTCTTGACTGGTCGGGCTCAGACGTGCGGCCTGGAGCATTGGCGAGCTGCCCTAGCCGACTTGGAGACGGTCCGTGTGCTGTCCGGGCTGTTCTGCCAGGCCCTCCCGATCCGCCTGATGGCCGCGAAGTTCTTCACCGCCATTGCCGGTGGCTCCGGTGAGGTCAGCTTCCTGGACTTCTACCGGAGCGTCCGGACCGTGGCGGGGTCTGCGCCTGACTCAATCGCCGCCGCCAGCGGTGGGCTGGAACTGCTGGATTTCCTGCGGGGCGGAGCGGGGCAGCCGCTGGGTGATCGGGGCTGGGAGACGCTTGAGCGGCTCAACCGGCTTCGCCGGCAGACTGTGCGGCTGCTGCGCGCGCACCCAGCCGATGGTTGCGGTGTCATCACGGTGGATCCCGCCGTAGTGACGCGGGAGGCCGGTGGCTGGCCAGCCTGGGTGCGTGTTCCCGGCTCGATCGCCTGCCACGTCCAAGCGCTGCTGGACAGCCAGGGCTTGGTCAAGCTGGTCCTGAACGGGGTGGCGACCGGGTATGGTTCCTCGCGGGGTCGGTTGAGTTACCTGCTGGAGCGAGCCGGTCGGGAGCCCGGCGCTCCCGGGAGGGTCACCGACGTTAGCGCGATCAGCGCGGCCGCCCCGGACGGCGCGAGGTCGGTGAAGGACCCGGTACTGGTCGAAGTGCGGGGGCTGTTTGGCTCCAACCTCAACCGGTGCCCGCCCCTCGCTCATTACGAGCTGGACTATCCGGGTGTGAGCAGTGACCGGCCGACGGCACAGCGGATCGGGCTGCCGGAACTGGTGGTCCAGCTCGACACCGCTGAGGGTCTGCTGCGGTTGGTATGCCCCCGGCTGGGGATGGAGATCCGGCCGGTGCACCTGGGCGCCATGAGTGAGTTCCTGCTGCCGCCGGCGCTCAGGCTGCTGATCGCCGTCTTCGGGGACCAGGCGACCCCCGCGCTGCCCACCTGGCGGCTCTACACAGACCCGGACCCGTGGCCGCAGGCGGGGGTGGCCGTGCTGCCGCGCGTGGAGCTGGGGCGAATCACCCTGGCCCGGGCGGCCTGGTATGTACGGGCCAGGGAGTTAGCTTGGCGTGGCAAGGGCGAGCCGGATGCGAGGTACGCGCTGCGGTTGATCGAGCGCCTGGATGAGCTGGGAGTTCCCCAGCGCTGCTATGTGCGGGTGATCCCCGAGCGGGCCTGGCGGCGGGAAGCGCTGGATGTGAGCAAGGCCCACAAGCCGATCTATCTGGACCAAGCGAGCTGGTTATCGCTCACGGTGTTCGAGCGAACCCTGGAAAGCCCGGATGACCGGATTGTGTTCCACGAGGCACTGCCCGATCTGGCCCAGGCCCCGCACTATCCCGGCCAGGGCGCCCGGGTGAGTGAGTACGTGATCGAGGTGCCGGGGAGCGGTCATGAGTGAGCCTGCCTCTGTTATCCCCGCCGCTAGTTGGGTCAGCGCGCACGCCTTTCACGCTGGAGCCCTGGACGCACTGATCATCGACGGGGTGGCCCCTGTGGTTGGTGCCCTCTCCAGCGCCGGGCTCATCGATGGGTATTTCTTCCTGCGCTACTGGGAGGGCGGGCCGCATCTGCGGCTGCGGCTGCGGCCAACCGGCGCCCGGCCGGAATGGGCCGCTGAGATTCGACGGCTGGTCACTGAGAAGCTCGGAGGCTATCTGGCGGCGCACCCATCCACCCGGCGGATGACCGCGCGGCGGTATGCGGCGTTGGCCGGGCGCTTCGCCGTGGCCGAGGACCTGCCCCGCTACGAGCGCGCGCTGCGCCCCAACGACTCGGTCGCCTTCATCGCCTACCGGCCCGAGCTCCACTGGTACGGCAGGCAGGCGTCCTTAGCGGCGGTGGAGCGGCACTTCGTCGAGTCCAGCGAACTCGCGCTCGGGCTGCTGATCGGTGGCACGCCACCGGCGCGGCGCGGCGCGGTGGCGCTGGCGTTGTTGACCCTCACCCTCGCCGTGGGCGAGCCCGACCCAGGTCGGGTCGCCAGGTGGTTCACCCCCCGGCGAGCGGTGAGCAACCTGGCCCCGGACGGTCCGTCACCGTCCGAATTGGCCGGGTTCGAGGCCGGATACCGCCAGCACCGTCGGGGGCTGTTGACTCAGACCGCCCGGCTGTGGGAGACGGCCGGTGGATCGATCGGGGCCGACCGCCAGGGCGTACCGGGTGGGGACACGCTGCGCGGCTGGCTGCGGTCGGTGCGTGCCCTGCACGCACGCCTGAGGCAACTGTGCGCACAAGGCCATTTCCCGCCGCCAGGGTTCAGATTCGACCCGCCGCCTGCTGATCAGATCCCGACCGACCAGACTTCCCCAGGCGACCCGGACGCGATCACCCTTGTCCTGTCGCGCTGCGCCCATCTGCTGTGCAACCGGCTCGGGCTGAGCCTCACCGGCGAGGTCTACCTGCGTTTTCTGCTGGCCCGCGCGCTTACCGACCTCACCGCTTCACCCCTGGGGATCGACGATCTCGCCGTGATGAAAGGCCAATCCAGCTCATGACCACCCTTATTACGGACCACGTCCCCTCGATGACCAGCGCCGCCACCTGGCACAGCGTGCACGTGTACTACCACGATGGGCTGGATGAGCTGATCCTGGACGCGGCTCGGCCGCTGTTCGAGGGCCTGGACCCCGCCGTTGTCCAGGCTTACTGGGTACGCCACTGGCGTCGTGGCCCACATCTGCGCCTGAACCTGCGCACGACCAGGCGGGTCTTCACCGAGCGGGTCTGGCCGGTGATGGAGCAGGAGCTGCGCGGCTACCTGGCCGCGCACCCCTCGACCACACTGCTGGACGAGCGGGCCGAGACCGCCCGCCACCAGCGGCTGGCCGACGCGGAATGGGAGCTCGGCCCGCTGAGCCCGTGGATCCCCAACAACAGCGTCCGTGTCGAGCCCTATGACGCGCGCCTGCACGCCCTGGGCGGGCCCAGCTCAGCGGACCTGTTGGCCGAGTTCCATACCGGCACCACCGGGCTGGCCTTTAGCATGCTGGCCGCCGTGCGCGCCGGGGCCGACCGGCTCTCCCTCGCCCTGAATCTGATGTTCGCCTACGCCCAGGTCACGATGCCGGAAGGGATCCGCCGGGGCTACCAGTCCTACTTCTCCCATGCCAGCGGTTACCTGGCACACCGCGCCGGCCCCGAGGCCACCCGGGCCGCCTTCGACCACTGCTACCAGCGCAACCGGGACCGGCTGGCCGACCAACTGGCCGCTGTGCTGGACACCGTGGACGGCACGGGCACGGCGGCGTTCGTGCCCGAGTGGCTGAGCCTGGTTCGCCACTACCAGGGCCGGGCCGAAAAGCTGATCGCCTCCCGGGCGATCTCCTTCGACCACCTGGCCGACCAGCCCCAAGCCAGTACCCAGCCCGAGGCCCAGTCGTGGCGGCCCACCACTGTGGTGGACCGTCTGGGCGCCAATCAGGCATGGCAACGCGAGATCGGCGACTCCGGCTGGTTCAGCCGGCATCGGCTGGTGCTCAACTACCAGTACCTGCTGCTGAACCGGTTGGGTATCACGCCAGGCCAGCGGTACCTGTTGTGCCACCTGGCCGCCAGCACCGTGCAGGAGGTCTTCGGAGTCAGCGCGGCGGCCGCCTTCGAGGAGTACATGGCGGCTCATCCCAACCCGGAAGATCCCGAGCCGCCGGAAAGGACCCACCATGCGACCACGGTTAGGTGAGGACGTCCGGTACGTGCCCAGCCCCCAGGGTGCCTACCTGCACAGCGGGGCTGGGGAGGCCACGCTGCGCGGCAAGCATTCCTATGAGTGGTTACGCCGGCTGGCTCCCTACCTGTCCGGGGAGCGCGAGTTGACCGAACTCACCGAGGCGCTGCCAGCGGCGGCTCGGCAGATGGTCACCGACCTGGTCGGCATGCTCTACCAGCAGGGATTTGTCACCGACGCCCGCGCCGATCATCCGCACACCCTGACCGAGACCGAGCGACGGACTTATGCCGCAGAGATCGCCTTCATCCGCTACGCGCTGGACTCGGCCGAGTACCGTTTCCAGCGCTACCGGCAAGCCGAAGTGATGCTAGTAGGCAGCGGGCCGCTGCTGCCCGCGCTGGTGGAGGCCGCCCTGGTTGCCGGGTGCAAGACCGTGCGCGCCACCGTGGCCACCGCCGAGCAGGCCCAGCGGCTCCACGACGCCGGGCGGCGGGCCCGGCGTGACGCTGAGCAGCGCGTCGAAGTCGCCGTCACCGGGGTCGCCGGCGACCCCCG
>DASTBN010000530.1:0-3173 GCA_035712045.1 Pseudonocardiaceae bacterium | reverse complement strand
ATCGTCACCATCGCGCTCCATCCTCGCGCACCCACGCCAGCTGGGGTAGGCAGAAAGCGGTGTCAGTGACCGGCCGAAGAGAAGCAGGGGAGTGATCGGTGATGAAGATGTTCACCGGGGCGCAGGACGTGCTCGCCGCGGTCGGCGAGCAGCTAGGCACGAGTGACTGGATGGTCATTGACCAGCAGCGCGTGGCCATGTTCGCGGACGCGACCGAGGATCATCAATGGATCCACATCGACCCCGGGCGTGCCGCGCGGGGCCCGTTCGGCACCACGATCGCGCACGGATTCCTCATCCTGTCGCTACTGCCTCACCTGGTCTTCCAGACTTATCAGGTCACGGACGCCGCGATGACCATCAACTATGGGCTGAACAAGGTACGTTTCCCCGCCCCGGTGCCGGTCGGGTCCCGGATCCGGGCCGATGTCGCGCTCGCCGAGGCCACCAAGGTGACGGGTGGTGTGCAGCTGGTATTGCGCGTCACGCTCCAGATCGAGAGTGCCCCGAAACCGGGTTGTGTCGCGGAGTGGGTCATCCGGGTTCAGTTCCCTAACCCCGCTAACGAGGGCTGATGAGATCATCGGGCCGCAGCCGGAACACGTGCAGGTGCCTGCCGTAGTACTTCTCGCTCTCGCCGACCCACTCCATCCCCCCCCGCCGCGCGGCGGCCGCCGCGCGCGCGTTGTCCGGCGGGACAAGCGCGAACAACTCGACCAGCGAGTGTGCGAAGGCCCAGTGCGCCAGCCCCCGGATGGCCTCCGTGATATAGCCCTGGCCCCAGTATTCCGGGGCGAGATGGCATTCGATCTCGACGTCCGCCTCGGGCACCGGCATGGGGAGCAGGCTGATCCCGCCGATGAGGGTGCCGTCGTCCCGCAGCGCCAGAGCCCAGCGGCCCGTTCCGGTTGACATCTCGTGTTGTTCGGCGATCCAGATCTCCAGGACGGCGTGCATGGCGTCGGTGTCTGTGACGCCTGTGCTGCCGGGCAGCCAGCGCATCACCGCGTCATGACCGTAGAGTTTCAGCGCCGCGTCGGCGTCGGTGACTGACCAATCCCGCACCAGGAGCCTGCCGGTCCGTAGCAGCTCCGCCATAAGTTGAATTTACTCCCACTCACACCTGTCCCGCTGGGCTGAATGAGTACTAAGGCGCTGGGGGAATGTTCGCGTTCGGCCGGAAGGTGTTGTCTGGGTCGTAGCGCGCTTTGATCTGAGCTAGCCGCCGGTATTTCTCCGGGCCGTAGGAGCACAGTATCCGGTCGGCGTCGTGCTCGGCCATGAAGTTGACGTAGCCCCCGGAGTTGCTCGCGTGCGGCGCCAGCGCTTGCCAGGCCGCGCGGACCCATGCCCGATCGGCCGCCAGCGAATCGGCGTCCGGCGCGAGGGCGGCCATGTTGACTATGAACCGGGTCGCCCGGCTGCCTCCGAAGGCGGTGTCCCGCTCACCAGCCTCAGCGAAGGCACCGCCCAGCACAGCGATGGGCATAAAGGACATCGGGGAGGTCTTGCGGGGGAGGTGCTCGGCGAGTACGGCAATCGCCTCGTCGCTGAGCTGCCTCAGGTTGAGGCCCTTCTCATAGGCGCGAATGCCCCACGGCGCGCCGTCGTCGAAGATTTTCTGTAGCTCGACATAAGGCAGCGGGGTCACGAACTCGAACAGCGGCGTCAGCGCGCCCCGGATCGGTGTGATCAGCCGGTCATGCTCCCGCGCCGAGGCGAACCCCGTGACCAGTAGCGCGCAGCCTGGGGTGCCGTGATGCTCAGGGGGAACGAAGGGTGCTGGTGGCGCGGTCAGGCCGGCGGCGATGCTCAGACCGGCGTTACGGGGCAGCGACGCCGCGACATCCCGGCTCAGGCGCAGCATCTCGGCGCTGTGCTCGAGTCCCCAGAAGAACAGCCCGAGGTGCACCAGCGGGCCCACCTCATGCAGCCGGAACTCGAAGCCGGTGACGACACCGAAATTGCCCCCGCCACCCCGTAGGGCCCAGAACAAATCAGGATATTCCTCAGCCGAAACTCCCAAGGTGCGGCCATCGGCGATGACCACTTCCGCGGAGAGCAGGTTGTCCGCGGTCAGCCCGGCCTTGTGCGCCAGCCAGCCGAACCCGCCGCCCAAGGTCAGGCCCCCCACCCCGGTGTGGCTGACCACCCCGCTGGTCACCGCCAGGCCATGCCGCTGGGTCGCGGTGTCCAGGTCGGCGAGCGTGGCGCCGCCACTGCACCAGGCCCTTCGGGTGCCGGGGTCCACCGATACGCCTCGCATGTCGCTGAGATCGATGACCAGCCCGCCCTCGGGCACCGCCGGTCCCCAGGTCCCGTGCCCGCCGCCCCGCACCCCGATCCGCAGGTCCCGCTCCCGGCCGAAAGCGATCGCCGCCGCCACATCGGATGGCCCGGTGCACCGGACGATGGCCGCTGGACGGCGGTCGATATCGCCGTTCCAGACCGAACGGGCGGCGCCGTAGTCAATGTCGGATTCGTCTATCACCCGGCCGGCCAGCCGAGCGCGGAGTGTGTCGATTCCCATCAGTTGCGTCATCGCCTTCGCCTCCACAGGGAGCGAAGTGGCGAGTTCACGGGGGAGGGTTACGCTTGACTGGACCACTTCGGAGGACCTCACGTTAAGCCACCCGAGTTGGTATCGCGTCACTCTTTCGAGTGAATCTCAGGGATGCGGAGTCCGGGCCAATGCGACGGCCGGTGATTAGCCGATCCTGGCTGGCGATCGTCTGCGGCCGGGTGTGCGGCGCTCGCGCACAGTGACGCTCGCGCATAGTGACACTGCGGCCGCCGCGATCACCGGTTAGAATGTACGGCATGGGTAACGAGCGGGCGAGTGTGCCGCAGCCCATCGCTGTTCGGGGTGGTTTCAGCGGCTGGGTTCCGTGGAGCGAGGAAGAGCACACCGCGACGGATATCAGGGAATGCACCGATCAGCATTGCATGAACGTTGAGGTGAATTGCGGCTTCCAGGGATTAAGCCCTGGTTCGCCGCTGTCCAACGCCGCGGCCGTCAGTGATGATCTCCGCGCTGCGTGGCGGGCCCTGCTGGCCGGTGAGGGCAAGTCGGCGTCAGGGACCCAAAGCCTGCGTGACATCGTCTTTCGCGGGGGGTCCTGATCGGCTCGGCGGGCTAGCCGGGCTGGGTGCGCCGATCGGCTTGCGTGTTC
>DASTBN010000529.1:0-3403 GCA_035712045.1 Pseudonocardiaceae bacterium | reverse complement strand
GGTCGATGACATGCTCCGAGAACGGTGCCGCACCCGCGACGACGTCCGCGATCGCGACCGACGAACCGTCGGCCAACGTCACCCGCGTGTCCCCCACGACGCAGTACCGCATCGCCGCGGCCGGGTCGTTGCCCGGCGAGCCGAAGTTGCCCTGCCCGTCGACCAGCGGGTAGCGCAGCGACCACGGCTGGGCCAACCGCACCAGGGTGTCGTAGATCGCGGTGTCGCCGTGCGGGTGGAACTGACCCATGACGTCACCGACGACGCGGGAACACTTCACGTACCCGCGGTCCGGCCGGTACCCGGAGTCGTACATCGCGTACAGGATCTTGCGGTGTACCGGCTTGAGCCCGTCCCGGACGTCGGGCAGCGCCCGGCCGACGATCACGCTCATCGCGTAGTCGATGTAGGAGCGCTGCATCTCCTGCTGGATATCGACCGGCTCGACGCGGTCCCCGTCCGGCGGCAGGGTGATCTCAGTCACTAGGGTTCGATTCCCTTCAGGCGGCCACAGACGTGCCGCGCAACCTGGCCAGTCTACCGGTCACGCACCGCGCACCCCGGCCGGACGCGCGCCGCCTCCCGTCCTGGTAGCCCGCCCCGTCGAGCGCCAACCCGGGTCACGTGCGAGCGGCTGACCAGCACTATCAACCGGTGCTGGTCTGGCGTTCAGGCGGGCAGCGCGCCAGCGCTGCGCCGTCCCAGTGCCTCGTTGATCTCGTCGAGATCGAAGCGCGCCGGGTCGTAGTCATCCTCACCGATCAGCTGCATCCACTCGCGGTATCTCTCGTGTCCAGGGTGCGTCTCGTCGCCCAGCGCGCACATCAGTTCCTGAAAGCCCCACGGACCGCCGCAATCCTCGGGCGGGCAGGACCGGCGCCCCGTCACACATCGTGGGTAGATCAGGGCCGGGTCGGCGCGGCCGACGGACTCCACCGTGATGTCGTGCCACCAGTCGTCGCCGAAGTCGTACCAGTAAGCGAAACGCTGCCCGGGACGCATCCAGGCCAGCGTCTTGCACCCCTCATCACCGGTCTCCTCGATCGCGTGCTCGGGATCGGCGTAGTCCCTGCCGTTGACCTGGAACTGATGCAGGTGACAGTCCTCCCAGCCCATGGCCGCCTGGATGATGTGGTGCAACTCAGCCAGGCTGGTCTTGGAAGGAACCTGGAGGCGCCGCCAGACCGGCGGCTTCATGTTCCGCAGCGAAACCTTGATCGTGTGAATAGTGGGCTGCACCGGCATTGGGCGACCCTATTCGGTCGGCATCTGGAGCCGTCATCGAGGGCTACCCGAGCTGTCCTCAGATCCGCTGTCCCCGCGGTCTTTCAGCCTGGGAGGAGACTGTCCAGTCGCACGTTGACGGGAAAGGGTTCGGTGGTGACGAACCGGCCGGTGACGGCACCGGGGTCCTGGTAGCCGAATTCTCCGGCCAGGTGACAGTCGATCAAGCTCACTGGATCATCGAGGTCGATGATCCAGTAGTGCGGGGTGCCGGCTTCCGCGTACTCATCGCGTTTGATCACATGATCGGTGCGCGACGAGCCTGGCGAGACGATCTCGACGACGACCATGACGTCACCGGCTCGCAGCATGCCTCCGTCGCGGTATACCCGGTCAGCGGCCGATTGACGTATGACGACCAGGTCTGGGCGGCGAACGAACCCGGGCTTATCGCGCGGCACGAGCTCGAGGTCGACATCGACGTCCGGGACCGCGAGCAGGCCCGGGGGCAGGCTCTGATCAAGCTGGGCATGAAGCCTCGCCATGGCGACCATGTGATATGGCGTCGGGCTCGGCGACATGACGAGGTTGCCCTCCAGGAGCTCCGAGCGGTAGCGGTCGTCCTCACCAAGCGCGGCGTACGCATCGACGGTCAGCAGGCGACCCGGCGGCTCCGGCATAGCTGTCACAGCGTCAGTCTCGCAGAACCGCCCGGGAAATCGACAAAACGCGGTCCCGCCGGGCTCTTACACATCACACATCGAGGAAGCGGACGTCCTTGGCGTTGCGGGTGATGAAGGAGCGGCGGGACTCGACGTCCTCGCCCATCAGAACGCTGAACAGCTCATCCGCTGTCGCCGCGTCGTCGAGGGTGACCTGGAGCAGGACCCGGTTGGCGGGGTCCATGGTGGTCTCCCACAGCTCCTTGGCGCTCATCTCGCCGAGACCCTTGTAACGCTGGATCGCGTCCTCCTTCGGGAGCTTGCGGCCTTGTGCGACGCCCGCCTCGATCAGGCCGTCCCGTTCCCGGTCGGAGTAGGCGTACTGCGCCTCAGCCCTCGGCCACTTGATCTTGTAGAGCGGGGGCGAGGCGAGGAACACGTGCCCGTGCTCGACCAGCGGGCGCATGAAGCGGAACAGCAAGGTCAGCAGCAGGGTGCGGATGTGCTGGCCGTCGACGTCGGCGTCAGCCATCAGCACGATCTTGTGATAACGCAGCTTGGCGAGGTCGAACTCATCATGGATCCCGGTGCCCAGCGCGGTGATCAGCGCCTGCACCTCGGTGTTCTTCAGCACCCGGTCCAGCCGGGCCTTCTCCACGTTGATGATCTTGCCTCGGATCGGGAGAATCGCCTGGTAGAGCGAATCGCGGCCGGATTTCGCCGAGCCGCCAGCGGAGTCACCCTCGACGATGAACACCTCGGAACGGGAAGGGTCGCTGGAGCGGCAGTCGGAGAGTTTGCCGGGCAGCCCGCCCAGATCCCCGGCGGACTTGCGGCGCACCCGTTCGCGGGCCAGGCGGGCGGCCAGGCGGGCCTGGGATGACGAGATCGCCTTGCTGATGATCGTTTTGGCTTCGGTGGGGTTGCGCTCGAGCCAGTCGATCAGCCACTCGTTGCAGGTGCGCTGGACGAACGACTTGGCCTCGGTGTTGCCCAGCTTCGTCTTGGTCTGGCCCTCGAACTGGGGTTCCTTGAGCTTGAGCGAGACGATGGCGGCCAGGCCCTCGCGGACATCGTCGCCGGTGAGCGCGGAGTCTTTCTCCTTGAGCAGCTTCTTCTCCCGCGCGTAGCGGTTGACCACTGTGGTGAGAGCCGCGCGGAAGCCCTCTTCGTGGGTGCCGCCCTCGTGGGTGTTGATCGTGTTGGCGAAGGTGTAGACCGACTCGGTGTAGGTGGCGTTCCACTGCATCGCGACCTCGACGGCCATGCCCTCACCGCTGGCCTCGAAGCCGATCACTTTGCGGTGGATGGGGTCCTTGGAATTGTTGATGTGCTTGACGAAGTCTTCCAGGCCACCCGGGTAGCAGAAGGTACGTTCCTTGATCTGCGCGGTCTGGCCTTCGGCGTCCTCGGTCTCGTTGCTGCCGTTGACCCGCTGGTCCCGCAGCACGATCGTCAGGCCCTTGTTCAGGAACGCCATCTCCTGGAGCCGGCGCGCGACGGTCTCGGCGTTGTAG
>DASTBN010000528.1:0-3556 GCA_035712045.1 Pseudonocardiaceae bacterium | reverse complement strand
CTCCAGCGACCGCGGCCCAAACTCCGCCACCTCGTCCAAAAAAAGCACGCCGCGATGGGCGCGGCTCACCGCGCCTGGCTTGGCCAGGCCCGATCCGCCGCCTACCAGCGCGGCCACCGAGCTGCTGTGGTGCGGCGCGACGAACGGCGGCAAGGTGATCAGTGGCGTGTCCGGCGCGAGCAGGCCCGCCACCGAGTGCACGGCGGTCACCTCAAGGGCTTCCTCATCGGTGAGCGCGGGCAGCAGCCCCGCCATCCGCTGGGCGAGCATGGTTTTGCCCGTCCCGGGTGGCCCGGTGAGCAGCAGATGGTGCCCGCCTGCGGCGGCGACCTCCACCGCCCAGCGGGCATCACCCTGGCCCAGCACGTCAGCGAGATCCGGGGAAGCTAAGGGCGCGCGCGCGGGATTCGGCGGACCGGGCCGGGCCAGTTCAGCGGCGGGATTCCGCAGCCAGCGCAAGACGTCCTGGAGATGGGTGGCACCGTGTACCCGGATCCCGTCGACCAGCGCCGCCTCGGCCAGCGCGGCGGCCGGCACCACCGCCTGCCCGATCCCCACCCGGCGCGCCGCGAGCAGCGCCGGAAGCACTCCCCGGACCGGGCGCAACCGGCCGTCCAGGGCGAGCTCCCCGATCAGGACCAGTCCGCGCAGCCGGTCAGCCGGGATCTGGCCATCGGCCGCCAGTAACGCGCACGCCAGGGCGAGGTCGTAGCTGCTGCCAGCCTTGGGCAGGGTGGCGGGCGAGAGCGCGAGGGTCATCCGGCGCGGCGGCCACCGGCGGCCCGAGTTGATCACCGCCGCTCGGACCCGGTCCCGGGCTTCGGACAGGGCGGCATCGGGCAGTCCCACCATGTGCACGCCCGGCAGGCCGGGCCCGATGTCGGCCTCAATTTCCACCAGGACGCCGTCCACACCGTGCAGCGCCACCGCCCAGGCTCTGGCGAGGGCCATCAGAACGCACCCCGCAGGTGCTCCACGGTGACCGGCCCGTCCGGCGGGCACAACACCGCCACGATGTCGAACCGGACCTCGACCCAGCCCACGCGGTAGGCCCGCAGCCATGCCGCGGCGATTCGCCGGATCCGCGCGGCCTTGGCCGGGGTCACGCCCTCGGCGGGTTCCCCGTAGCCGGTCCCGGACCGGGTCTTGACCTCGCAAACGATCACACGCTCGCCGTCTGTGACGACGAGATCGACCTCACCGTCGCGGCACCGCCAGTTGCGGGAGAGCACCACCAGCCCCGCACTGGTCAGGTACTCCGCGGCCAGGTCCTCCCCCCGCTTGCCCAGCTCGCCGCGACGGTCCTCCGCCGTCCGCGCCGCCGTCTCCATCCCAGCCTCCCGGTTTCCTCAGCGAACTCTTCTCGCACGAGGCTGCCGGGAAAGGGCCATCGCGGTCGACTACACACGAGCCAGACTGTGGATAACGGGGGCGGGTGTGGACAACTGGGGTATTGAGAGCAGTGATGCCCGCGATTTGTCAGGGCGGTGTGCTAGCGCCTCAGGCCGCGTCGCTCACGTTCCGGAGATCGCAAGACAAACTTGGGTCAGTACCTCCCACGGTGCCAGGAACCGTCCCCATCATTCCGGTCATCTCAGAAGCGCTGCCGAGAGATCTCCGCAACGCCACTTTTCACTACACCTTCATAATCCATCGCGCGTGCTAAGAAGTCCCGAACTGCTGGCACATTGTTGTGTGGTTTCATCTGGTGGTAAAGGTTGCGGAGCAGATCTACACCGAGCGCCGAGTCCAGGCCTTCGGCCAGCTCAATCGCCGCGATACCCCGATCAGCGGCAGCCTCCAGGTCGCGTTGCGCGCCCGGTCGCGTCAGGGCGTCGGCCAGGTGTGTCAGGTAGATCTGCCGGTCCCGGGCGAAAGACTCGTCGAACAAGGCGATTCCCTCATCAAGCATCCCCGCCGCCTGATCGGCGTGTCCCAGTAATAGCAAGGAGTCGCCAGCTTCAACGAGAATCCATGCTGGCATGACCCAGTACAGCCATCGCGGGTCATCATCGGCCGCAAGCTGCTCGATATGGCCACGAGCTCTGGCGATCGCCGCAGTGCAGCCCATAGCGTCGTGGCTGGCCGCGAGAGCATACGCCAGCCGAATAGATAGTTCCGCTTGTAAACGCGGACTTTCCAGGCCTCGCGCGCCGACAAGGGCGGTTTCCGCGAGTGTTATCGCTTGCGCGAGGCCCGGTTGCCCATCGTCATAAGCACCCCAGCTCACCAGCTGCCCCAGATCGGCGAGCGCGGCGAACAGCTTGCGGCCGGTGGACTCATCGTAAGAAGCGTGATCCAGCAGCCCGGTAACCTACGCGAACTCGTGCCGCGCCAGCGCCAGCACGCTGCCGCCACCAGCAACGTCATCCATCGCCCGTAGTTCGGCGATCATCGGTGGGAGCCGATCGGCCAGTCCTGCTGATACCCGCCGTCCCGCCAACCCTGATACCAGCGGCCCCGGCTCGTGTACGAGCCACTGATGTGCCGGCGCGGTCAAGGCCGTACCGGTCAGAGTCAGGAAAACCCGGCGCTTCACCCTTCTACCACCACCGCTCAGCATCACTGCCGCTTCGACGGTACCCCGGTGGCTCCATGGCGCTGTGAGAACGACTTCGTCGACCGGCTCATCCGCCGCAGCGGAAGCGCTCATGACCTCGGCCGACCGCTCGCCTGCGAGCAAATGCCCCAGATCGTCCAGCGAGATCAACAGCGCATCAGCGAGCTTAGGACGGACCCATGGCTGCGGCGAGGTTTCGCCACGCTCCCACCGTCCGACCGTGATGGGCTCCACACCAACGATCCGTGCCAGCGTTTCCTAGCTGTGACCGCTGTCGCGTCCGCACCGCTTCTGCTCCAGCCCAACTCGCCGTCACGGCCCCCCGCGACCCGCGCCGCCGTCTCCATCCCAGCCTCGCGGTCTCCTCAGCGAACTCCTCCCGCAGGAGGCGTCAGGCCGCGTCGCTCACGTTCCTGTGCGGAGAAGGCCGCCACAGGGGCGCGGGCGGCAAGTCTGTCGTCGGGTCGCCGCGCTGCCAGGTACGAGTAGAAAAGCAGGGACAAAAGCGGAAGGATTCGGTCCGGCACGCACAGGGACGATCATGGTCTTCCGCGACGGGAATCTCAGGCTCACTCGCGGTAATCTCGGTTTGGCTGATTGGCAACCCGCTCATGGCTGACCTCCGTCCGTTTGAGGCCTCGTCGCCTGGTTGTGGGTTGATGGTGACCGTGAACGGTTTCCGGCCCATAACGTTCCGTTTACCAGCGCGTTACCGCCACTAACGACGCCCAGCGGCTTGAAATTCCTCGCCAAGCTCGAGGTGTTGTCTTAGCTGGAAGCTGTGGCGCCGGCACGCCAGCACTTGGCGGCCTCGGGAGCGTCCAGCTGAGGCCTCAGCCATCGAAGGGTGAACCTTCGGGCAGCCTCAGGTCCGGTTTATCGACTTCCTCGATATTGACGTCCTTGAAGGTTAGCACTCGGACGTTCTTGACGAATCGGGCTGGCCGGTACATGTCCCACACCCAGGCATCGGACATCCGTACCTCGAAGTAGACC
>DASTBN010000527.1:0-4615 GCA_035712045.1 Pseudonocardiaceae bacterium | reverse complement strand
CGGGAAGAACTTCGCGCTCACCGCCGCCGGGACGTTTGGGCGCCGGGGCTATGTGGTGCCCTCCGGGTTCCTGGCCACGGTCGTTATCGGCTGGTTCGCCTTCCAGACCGGGCTTACCGGCTCGATCCTGCACAACAGCCTCGGCTGGAACGAGAAGCTCACCACGCTGGCCGCCGGCGTCGGCTTCACCGCCGTGACACTGCTCGGGATCCGGGCGCTGTCGGTGATCGGCATGATCGCGGCACCGGTCTATCTCGTTCTCGGCGCCCTCGCGATCGCCTTCGCCGCTTCAGCGGCGGCACCTGGGTCGATCACCTCCTACCAGGGCGGGGCGGGGAACGCGGCGCTGAGCCTGGGCGCCGCGGTGACGCTAGTGATCGCCTCGTTCATCGACTCCGGCACGATGACATCCGATTTCACCCGCTGGGCGCGCAACGGCAGGGAAGGCTTCCTCGCGGCCTTCTCGGCCTTCCCTGTCGGGAACGCGATAGCGATGATCGTCGGCGGCGTGATCGTGGCCCTGGGCGCGGCCGCGGACCCCGGCTCGAACGGCGGCGCCTTCCTGGACATCCTGATCGCGCGCGGCGGCGTCCTGGTGCCGCTGGCCGTGGCTTTCGTGTTCATCAACCTTGGCTCGGTGTGCGCGCACTGCCTTTACAACGGCGCGGTGGGCTGGGGCCAGCTGTCCGGCGGCACGATGCGCCGGCTCACCCTCGTCCTCGGCGCGCTCGGGGTGCTGCTCGCGGTCGCGGGCATCTGGTCCTATTTCGGGCAGTGGCTCAACCTGCTCGGCGTGATCGTGCCGCCGATCGGCGTCGTGCTGATCCTCGACCAGCTGATCCTGCCCCGGTTCGGCCTCGGCTCCCGCGCAGCCGGTGCCCCCCCGGCCGCGTTCCGCTGGGAACCTTTCGCCAGCTGGGCCGCAGGATCAGCGGCCGCGCTACTCGCCCACCAGTTCGCGCCCTGGCTATCCGACGCGATCATCGGGATGGTGGTCGCCGCCGCCGCTTACACCGCCGCCTGCGCAGCCACGAAACGCTCACCCGCTCTCACCCCCAGCCCGCCCCCCGCCATGGACGGAGCCCGCGCCTGACACCTGCCTCCCTACCTTGATCACCGTTTTGGTGTCGAGAGCGACAAAATTTGTCACTTTCGACACCGAAACAGTGATCTTCGACACCTAAACAGTGATCAAGGGGTCGGCATGGCGTCCCGCGACCGTGACCCCCGTGGCCTTCAGACCAGCACCACGCTGCTCCCTCGCCGCGCCCGGGGGCAGGGCGGCGCGATCAGCCCGGCGCACGACGTCGGGGGCGAGCAGGAGAAAGCGCCGATGACATCCTTGCTGCAGGCCGAAATACGTGGTCGAACTCGGCGACAGCAGGATTGATGGGCGGGCGCGCCCCGGCCAGGGACCGCGCTAAAAACCGGGTGACCACCGGATAATTGATTCGGCGCGCTCACGGATGACGCTCATCCTCAGCCGCCGCTCGGCGACCTCGTTATGGTCAGCGCTAGCGGTGGCCTGACCGGGGTATTTACGGTACAGCAATCCGACATCTCCATGGAAATACCCGGGCGCGAGGATGCTCGCCGCCACGAGCATGCCGGTATCGTCGGAGCCCGGTACCGCCATCCAGCCGCCGAGGGCGGTCAGGAGGCGCTGGAGGATCGCCGAAACCACTGTTGAGCCATCCGGAAGGAGGTCGAGCGCACGCGATGCCGCCCGGTGCACGTCGTCGTGCGCGCGGAGAACGATGATGTCCCGGCCGAGCACCCCGGGGGTCAGGATGTCGTCCTGATCCAGGGTTTTGATGACTGATCCGCTGGCCCGGGCGAGACCGAGATTCCGGGTGATGGCCACCCCAGCGTGCCTGCCCGTCCCGAAGCTGATCCGGGGGTCGGCTGGAAGGATCTCGTGAGCTACTCCCGTCCGGCCATCTTCCTGGGCAATCCATTCCCATTCCCAGCCCGGAGGCATTTCTTGATCGTGGAGGGAATCGTAGGCCGCGGTGAGGTACTCCGCGACCGGGTCATAGACCGGCGTGATAACAGAAAAGATCATGGCGGTATCGGCTACTGGTCGTCGTGCTCGCCGCGCAGGAATCGCTCCACCTCGGCGGCGAGTTCATCACCTGAGGGCAGATTCGAGAAGTCGACGGGGGCACTCGCCTCGCTGTCGAACGCCGCCTCCAGGCGGCGCACCAGCACGCGGTATTCCTCGTTGTTGGCGACGATCTCGTCGATCTGACCCACGATGCCGGCCGCCGCCTCGTGCAATTCCCCGGCGTCCAGCTCCAGCCCAGCCACCTCGGCCAGCGCCTCGATCAGCGCCGCGGACGCCGCGGGGTAGGGGGTGGCCGCCAGGTAGTGCGGCACCCGCGCCCACACCCCGATGGCGGGAATGCCCGCGGCGGCGAAACCTTCCTGCAAAGCGGTCTGGATGCCCGCCGGCATCTCGGCGCTACCCGGCACGACTCCCACCTGGGCCGCCAGTTCAGCGGCGGTGGCGATCGCCATCAGGCTGACCGGGCGGGTATGCGGCACCGGGGCGGCGTAGGCGCCGAGACTGACCACCAGCCGCACTCCCAGCTCGCTGGCCAGGCCCACCACGGCCTGGACGAAGGCGTGCCAGGCCATGTCCGGCTCCGGCCCCACCAGCACCAGGACATTGTTGCCAGTGACGTCCTGACCGGCCCGCAGCTGGATCTCCGGCCAGCTCAGTCCCTCGACGACGCCATCGGAGATGCGCACGATCGGGCGGCGGGACCGGAAATCGATCAAGCTGTCCGCGGTGAAGGTGGCCAGCACCTCGGTCGGGATCGTCGCGAGAACCTGCGCGATCGCGGCTTGGGCACCGAGACCGGCGTCCACCCAGCTCTCGGTGGCCAGCAGGAGCACCGGTGAGTCCATCGGGCGGTGCGAGCGCAGTTCATAGAGGGCATTGGTCACTCGATACATCCTCCCACCAACCTGGCGCGGCAAGGCCTGATCGCTTGCTTCGGCTCGCGCCGAAGCGTTTCATCAGCAGACTGGGGTGATGAGCACAGCGACGACGGGGACGGCGGCGCGGGCCGGCGGTGTGATGTCGTGGGCGCTGATCGGGCCGACGCTGGGGCCGCCGGGCTGCTCGGGCTGATCATGATCGGGCGCGCGGGGCTGGCCCCGGACGCCATCAACGCCGCCCGCCAGGTCGGTGGCGTGATCGGGGTGGCGCTGTTCGGCGCCCTGGTATCCGGCGGCCCGGTCATCCCCGGGCTGCGGATCGCGCTGGCCATCGCCGGTGGCGCGTTCCTCACCGCCGGGGCGCTCACCGTGGCCATCGCTCGCACCGATTGGTTTTCTCACTGACGCCGCGCGAACCGCCCGGGACGGCGGCTTGGCAACTGTTCGCGAGAACCGTCGCCGTGACAGTGGGAGTCAATCTCACTTCGTTCGCGGTAAAAATTCCAGCGGCTGCGTCATCCAGAACCACGCGGCGACAAAGATCTGGCAGGCCCGCGATTTCCGCCACGGCCACCCCCGTCGCCATGAGCAACCGGGAACCCGGCAACGCCCCTGAGCATCAGTCGCGTGCCGTTCGAGTAATGTCAAGCCGAATCCCGCCAACCGCAGTAACAACTCCGCGTCGCCACCAGGATACGACCCAGAAGCCGCGTCATGAGATACCTTCGTCAAACGCTCCCGGAGCAATCGCCATCGCAGCTCATGGGGGCTCACGGCGCCCGGTACGGCTCAGCCGTATTCATGGGTAGAGCGAGCGGCTCCTCGGCAACGAATTCCCCAGGGATAACGAGTCGGCCGCTCCCATCCACGCGTTCGCACAGCCGTCGTCCCACGGCTATCAACCGTTGCCCGTAGTGCCGCTGCTCGGAGGGATCAGCGGATCCTTCCATGATTCGCATCGCCAGCGGCGCCATGTCGCGATTCACCCGGGCGAGCTCAGCCAGCAACTCCCGGTCCTCGCGGATCACGACCGAACCTCGCCTGTGTCACTCTGGTCCGCCACGCTTGCACCTCACTCGCGATGGTGAATGGAGTTGATCACGCTGATGAGGAGACTCACGAGCTCACCACCCGCACCAGGCGGGGACGGATACGGGTCAGCATGGTTTCCCCCTCAAATCGCACCACCAGCCGGGTGGCGCTGCGACACAGCACCCTGCCTGGCTTGCCTAACCGCGAGCGCAACGCGCCCAGCTCAATGTCAACCGCAGTCTGCTCAACCCTGGCGCCTATGGGGATGGGGGTGCCGTTCACGTCACACCACGGGTCGCGGGCCGGTCTGGTCATCGCCCCTCCGCCGAAACGAGCATCCAGGAAGCCCTGTTCACTCCAGCCACCCGCCGAGCAACGTCACACACCAGCGCCACCACCGCATCCTCCCCCCAGGGCCCATCACGCCGAGTACAGCCGCTTTCCGCTGAGTCTGCCCTCGCCCGGCCGACTCCATGGTGATCAACAGAGGCGGTGTCCACAGGTCGATTGCGGGTCGATAGCCCTCTGACGAGGTGGTGTCGCGGTGGCCTGGGGTGGTGCCACACTGCGCTTCGCGATCATCCGCACAGTTCAGGAGGTGTCCCGTCGTGGCCGAGCCCAATGACCACTTGCGCCG
>DASTBN010000526.1:0-4644 GCA_035712045.1 Pseudonocardiaceae bacterium | reverse complement strand
TTACCATGGCACCGGACGTCAACATGACGTTCCGCTGACCGAGATCCTGCCACCCCCGCCGCCATGGCGGATCTTTCGCGGCGGCCCCTTACCCGAGCGTGACGCACCGCCAGAGGACGATGGCGAATCCGAACGCCGACTCGGACCGGAATTCCGCCTGTCCGAGCGTGACGTGGACCCGAACGAAGTGGACATGGTCAACGCCGCGCTGTACCTGCGCCGCCCGTTGCTGGTCACGGGAGCACCAGGCACCGGCAAGTCGAGTCTGGCCTTTCGGATCGCCCGGGAATTGCGGCTGGGCCGGGTGCTGCGGTGGCCGATCACCAGCCACACCACGCTGAAACTGGGACTGTACGGTTACGACGCTATCGGGCGGGCCGTGGCCGCCGGAACACGACAAGCCGCAGTCGGCTGGGGCCGCGACGCGGGCGCTCAGATGGCGGGGCCGACCACAGCGGCCGACCCCGCCGATCAGGAACCGCCAATAGGTTCGTTCGTGCGGCTCGGCCCTCTGGGCACGGCGTTCCTGCCCGGGAAGCTGCCGCGTGTGCTGTTGATCGACGAGCTGGACAAGAGTGAGGCAGATTTGCCGAATGACCTGTTGAGCATCTTCGAAGACGGCGAGTTCATCATCCCAGAGCTGGAGCGTATCCGCGATCGCTCACCAAAAGTGTCCGTGTTCACCGACGATCGGGAGGTCACGGCGACAATCGAGGGTGGCCGGGTACTGTGCCACGCGTTCCCGATGATCGTGATCACCAGTAACGGCGAACGAGATTTTCCGGCCGCCTTCCTGCGCCGGTGTATCCGGCTTGAAACCCGGGCTCCGAGCGCCGACCTGCTGGCCGCGATAGTGGCCGCCCACATGGTGGATCCGGATGCCGAGCATCGCCAAGGGCTCATCCAGCAGTTCATGGAACGGAGCACGGCGAATGGTGGCTTGCCCGCCGACAAGCTGCTGGACGCAGTGTATCTCGCCACCTCAGGGGCGTATCGGGAGGACAATGAGTCGTGGCGTCGGCTAGTCGATGCTTTGTGGCGGCAATTGTCGTCTCTGGCGGGATGACGTGAACACTTCCCTACCGGAGCACGACACTGGGGCCGCATCGCTGGGTACCGTGGCCTTGACGTGGTCAGAAGTGGCGGACGCCCTCTGGCTGGCCTCGGTCACCCAGAACACCCAGCGTCAACGCACTGCGCCGAAGCGCGCGGCTCAGGACGGACCGGGACCGCCCGCTGAGACAGACCTTCCGAGCGATCACAGCGATCACTCCGTCGCGCACGAGTCATCTCCCAAGCTCTACAGGGAAAGCTGGCTCGCCCAGCACGACATCAGCGATCACCAGTCCAGAGCGACGCCCACGCTATTGGCGGCCGATCTCGGTGCCCTCACGCGGCCTGCCGCGCCAATCCTCGCTGGCGCGGAGGACATGGCCCGCGCTCTTCGCCCGCTGAAGAGAAAAGTCATGTCCTGGCACGACAACGCGGTCATCCTCGATGAGGACGCCACCGCGGAACGGGCTGTCCAGGACGGCCTGTGGTTGCCGGTGACCAAGCAGGACATGGTGCGCTGGCTCGATCTGACCCTGGTGATCGACGCCAGCCCGTCGATGGCGCTATGGCGGCCGACCATCACCGCGATCATCTCGCTGGTGCACCGTCTTGGTGCGTTTCGCTCAATCCAGCTCCGGCTGCTCGACACCCACGAGACGCCAGCGGGATCACCCGCAGGGCCAGTGCTGCGCGGCGGTACCCCGGGCACGGCGATCCGCAGCCCCGCCGAGCTGCTGGACTCCTCCGGCCGACGGATCCTGCTGGTGCTGACCGACGGTGTCGGGCAGTGCTGGCGTGAGGGTCTGGTCTCCCCTGTGCTCGCCCAATGGGCTGGCACCATGCCGGTGGCCGTCCTCCACCTGCTGCCACAGCGGTTGTGGGCACGTGGCGGACTCACGCTGCACCGCAGCCGGCTGAGCGTGCCTGGCCCACTGCGGCCCAACCAGCTGTGGGGGCTGGAATGGCCAGACAGCTGGCTGGAACCCGATCCGGCGTCGGCGGTTCCGGCTGATGCCGTGCCGGTGCCGGTTCTGGAGCTGAAGGCGCGCTGGCTGGGCTGGTGGGCCCGGTTGATCACCGGAAGCAATCGGGGCCCAGCCGGCGCGCTGGTACTGCTCGCCAGCCGCGAGGACCCGCCGCACACCCCAGCCCCGCACGAGGCACGCGGCTCAAACGGTTCAGCCAGCGGCGAGTCATTGGCCTGGGGGCAGGTCATGAACTTTCTTAGCGTGGCCTCACCCCCAGCATACCGCCTCGCCACACTGCTCGCCGCCGTACCGGTCAGCGTGCCCGTGGCCCGGCTCGTTCAGGCGGAACTCGTTCCCGAATCCGGACCTGACCATCTGGTCGAGGTCCTCACCAGCGGACTCCTGCGCCCTCCCGCCACTGCCGCTACCGGACACACCTGGGACGCGGGCGCCTTCCATTTCGCCGATTCCGTCCGTGAGATACTCCTCAGCGGCGCGCGGCGCGCGGAGACCGCACGAGTCGTGCGCCTGGTCACCAAACACTTCGGTGACCAGATCAGCCCGCTGCGGCGGTTCCGGGACGCGCTGGAGGATCCAGACAGCACCCCCGACCCCGAATTCACCGCCGACACCGCGCAGATGGCCACCATCGAGCGGGCGGTCATGCGAGCCCTCAGCGGTCCCTACCTGTCCCGAGCCGACCGGCTTCACTCCCGCGAGTGTGATCATCCTCCTACCGGTCAAGCCACGGTAAGTCTTCCTAGTACGCCGGTAAGTGATCCTGAGACACTAGTGTCCGTGACCGATCGCACGGATCTGACGAGTAAGCAGGCCCGCCTTTCAACGTCTGTTCTCGACTCACCAGCCAGCGATGTTGAGCCCTCGGTCCGAGCGTCCACAGCCGACATTCCCATCACCCCGCGTCCAAACCCGTTGCCCGAATTCCCGCCGGTATACCCGCGCGAAAATCAACCCCTGGAGGTTCCCCTGATCTGGGGTAACGTGCCGGCCCGCAATCCGAACTTCACCGGACGGATAGAGCTGCTCGACCAGCTTGGCGAACGCTTGACCGCCGGTGGCGCCACCGGTGGCGCCACCGCTGTGCTGCCAGCGGCCCTCCACGGCATGGGCGGCATCGGCAAGACGCAGATGGCCGTGGAGTACGTCTACCGGCACTTGCGGGATTACGACGTCGTGTGGTGGATCCAGGCCACGCACGAGCCCCAGGTTCGGACAGAGCTCACCGAGCTCGCTGCGCGAATGCGCCTCCCCGGCAGCTCCGAGGCGCACACGGCCGTTCCCGCGGTGCTGGAAGCCTTGCGAGTGGGTCAGCCATACCACCGATGGCTCTTGATTTTTGATTCCGCGGAAAGCCCCGACGTGGTCCACCAATTCTTCCCGACCAATGGGCCCGGCCAGATCCTGGTGACGTCACGGAATCCTGAATGGGCCGGGTACGCTCGCCCACTCGAGGTCGCCGTGTTCACCCGGGAGGAGTCCACGGAACTGCTCAGGCGGCGTGATCCGGCGATCTACGACGAGGAAGCCGACCGGCTGGCCGATGCCCTGGGTGACCTGCCGCTGGCTATCGCGCAAGCCGCGGCGTGGCGAGCCGAGACCGGGATGCCGGTAGCCGAGTACCTGCGCTTATTCGATGAGCAAGTCGCGGAGATCCTCAACACAGAGGGCCCGACCGGGTACGAAATATCAGTAGCGGCGGCCTGGAATGTCTCACTGGACCGGCTGCGTACCCTGAATCCAGCCGCGCATCAACTTCTCCAGGTGTGCGCCTTCTTCGGGGCGGAACCGATCTCGCGGGATTTGTTCAGAGGCGCCCGTAACGTATCGATCGCCGAAGAACTCGACAAGGCACTACGGGACCCGATCCAGCTTAGCCGCACTATCCGGGACATCAGCCGGTACGGCTTGGCTAAGATCGACCACCGTAACAACACGCTGCAGCTGCACCGGCTGGTGCAGCTGGTGGTCAGCAACCGCATGACGGCGCAACGCCGAGCTGAGATGAGCCATGGTGCGCATCTCCTGCTCGCCAATTTCGACCCGGACGATCCCATCCCCCCGAAATGGTGGCAGCGGTATCAGGACATACTGCCGCATGCCTTCGCGTCAAAGGTGATCGAATGTGAGGATGCGTGGGTCCGCAACATCGTCACCAACCTGACAGAAGCCATGTATTTCTGGGGTGACTACGAGGCAGCCGCCAGGCTCGCCAAACAGGCGGTCGACATCTGGACCGAAAAGCTTGGCCCAACCCACCAGCAGACACTCCAGGCGGCCCGGCAATTGGGCTACTACCTTTGGACGCTGGGCCGGTATGCCGAAGCCGCGCAGCTCAATCAGAAAACTGTGGAACTGCACCGTCAAGTTTCCGGAGAGAATAGCGAAGAGACAGTCATGGCCGAACTAGCTGTCGCGACCGACCTGAAAGGCCAGGGTGAGTTCATCGCCGCATTGGAGCTGAATGAGCAAGTTTTCCAGAAAGCCAGGGGCCTGTTCGGTGATGACGATCCGGCCACGCTGATAACGGCACACGATCTGGCCGTCAGTCTGGGACTTGTCGGGGAATACCGCAAGCAACAGAAGTTGGCTGAGGATACCTACC
>DASTBN010000525.1:0-3474 GCA_035712045.1 Pseudonocardiaceae bacterium | reverse complement strand
CGCCCCAATCCACGACAACGACTTCAGCAACCACTTCTGGATCTAGGCTCCCGGCCAGGCACTCAACCGGCTCCGCCACCCCATCACCCCGGGTGGCGGAGCCGGTTTTTAACGACGGGATGACGGGAGATAAACGACGATGTCGCGCGGGGCGCGAGCCAGGCGCTCATGATGATATGTCTGTTTTAGGCGTACTCTCGGATGCCGTGAGCCATTGGTTGACCATCGAAATCTTCGACGGAGAACTCCCGGCGAGTAGCTGGCGCCGGGGCTATGGCGATCACCTCACTGAGGCCGCGATCACCAACGGCGTACGGCAGTGGTGCTGGCATGAGCATCAGTGGGGCGTCGTCCTCGAGCTGGAGTTCAGCGACGAGCGGCAGCGGGACCGGTTCCGTGAGCTGGCCGTGGTACACGCGGCGCTGGACGCGGTACCCGATCCGGTGAACGGGCTGCTGGTGTACCCCGGCCGCAGCGGCGGCTCCGGTTCGGGGGTGCCGCGTCGGCCGCGCCCGCTACCGGTGGCGGGCGCGGGGGCGCGGCCCGCGCCGGAGCCGGAACAGTTCATCCGGCTCGGCACCAACGATCTGGCCTGAGAACAGCCCCGGCTCTGGCGCCCTAAGCTGCGCGTATGGCATCCACGAGCCGGATCCAGCAGGTGAGCGACACCCAGGGACGGCCCGCGTGGCTGGTGTCCGGGCATCAGATGGTGCGTGATCTGCTGGCCGATCCGCGGCTGAGCCGCTCACACCCCAATCCCGGGCACCCGGTCCGGCTCACCTTGCCCGGCTTGTTCGGGGGCCCGATCCCCGATCCGGACGGGGAACTGGTGGACCTGACCCGGATGCGCAAGCTGCTCACGCCACCGCTGTCAGCCCGGCGGATGGAGGCGCTGCGGCCGCGCATCCACGCGATCGTCGATCAGGCGCTGGACGACCTCGAGGAGGCCGGTGCTCCCGCCGATTTTCATGCCCTTGTCGCGTTCCCGCTGCCAGCGCTGGTGGTGTGTGAGCTACTGGGGGTTCCCGGCGGGGACCGGGCGGATTTTCTGCGGTGGCAAATCGAAGCGAAAGAGGTCGCCAGGCCCGCCGTCGCCCGGGGCGGCCTGCAATCGCTGTGGCGATACCTGGGCACCCTCATCGAGCGCAAGCGCTGGGTGCCGGGCGAGGACGTGATCACGGAGCTGCTGCGCGCCGCCGGGACGGATCCGGCCCTGACCGACGACGGGATCGCCCACCTGGCCGCCGGGATGCTCTTCGCCGGGCACGCGCCCGTGGTGGCCATCATCGACCGGGGGATGCTCCTGCTGCTGACTCATCACGATCAGCGGGAGGCCCTGCGGGCCGACCCTGCGCTGGCCCCCTCGGCGGTGGAGGAAATCTTCCGCTTCGCCAGCCCGCTCGAGCGCCAGCGCGCCACCCGGCGCGGCGGGCTCACCCGGTACGCCTCCGTCGACGTCGATGTCGAAGCCGAGGGTGTCACGATCCGTGCCGGGGACACCGTGATGTTCGCCGTGCAGGAAGCCAATGAGGACGCCGGTGTCTTCCCGGAGCCGATGCGCTTCGACATCTCCCGCGAGCGTGTCCCGCACCTGTCGCTGAGCCACGGCGGGCACTTCTGCCTGGGAGCGCACGCCGCCCGGGCGACACTTCAATACCTGTTCGTCCGGCTCTTCAGCCGTTTCCCCGCCTTGCGGCTCGCGGTGCCCCTCGCGGAGATCCGGCCGGTGCGGGAGGCGGTGGCGGGCGCGGTCAGCCAGCTTCCCGTTACCTGGTGATAGCGCTGACCCGCTCGCGCGCGAGAGCCTCGAAGACCACCACATCACCCGGCTCGCCATCCAGCACGGCGCAGCTGTGGCCCTTGCGCTGGCCGCAGTAACTCATCCCGGCCTTCTCCATGACCCGGCGGCTGGCGATGTTCCCCACCGGCGTTTCGGCAACCACCCGGGTCATGCCCGGCGCGGTGAGCACCCGGGCCAGCAGCGCCCGCAGCGCCTCGGTGGCGTACCCCTGGCCCCAGCACGATTCCACCACGGTGTAGCCCACCGAGCCGGTGCCGGGGATCGCACCGGCGCGGCATTCGATCTCACCGATGATCGCTCCGTCGCGCCGGCGGGTCATGAAGTAGGGCCCGAACCGGCCCGTTTCCGCAGTGCTGATCACCGATTCCAGCACGTCGAAAGAGAACAGCGACGGGTACCCGGGAGCGAATCTCAGCCCACGTGGGATCCCGCCGTCGAGCAGCGTGTGGGCTACTTCCCGGCGGATCGGCCTTAACACCAGCCTGCCGGTCTCGATGGGGGTCACGGCCAGAGAGTGCCAGCGCTGGTTAGGCGAAAAAACCGCGATTCGTCAGCGGTGGATCTGGACCGCTGTCCATCGCCAGCGCCGGGAACCAACCGGGGATGAGAAACGACCAGTGTGGTAAAGAGGCGATGGAGGTGAGGCGGTGGTCGGCACGGCGTGGGTGAGCGTGGCCGCTGCCCTGGTGTTCGCCGCGCTGACCCTGTTCTACCTGGCCCGGCTCGTCATATGTGCGCGGAGCGTGGACGCCTCGCGCGCGGTGATGAGCCTAGGTATGGCCGCGATGCTGGTGCCGTCGCTTGATCCACTGCCCCGGCTGTGCTGGCAGGTGATTTTCGGCCTGGCGGCCGGGCACATCCTCGTGCTGCTGACCGGGCGCGGCGCCGGCGGTGTCTCGCCCGATGGGCATCGCGAGACGCACCTGGTGATCGGGGGGCTGGCCATGATGTACATGCTGGCGGTAATGCCCGCCGCGCATGAGGAGGCCCCGGGGCACGCGATGGGCCCGACCGGCTTGGCGGTGCCGTTACTGAGCTGGGCTTTCGTGGTCTATTTCCTGGTTTTCGCGGTGCGGCTGTGCGCCCGGCTCGCGGTGCCGGTCACCGGTGGCGGCGCGATGCCCGGACAGGCTGTGATCGCCTCGCCGCATCTGCTTGGTTCATCGGAGATCGTGATGGGTATCGGCATGAGCTGCATGCTCATCACTACTTTGACTTTGTGAGTGCCTGAGTGAGTGTCCAGCTAGGGGAGGGTCGTGAACATGGTGAATGCCTGCCGCCGGTGGGGACGTCAGGCCGCCACGATCGGAGCGCTGTGCACCACGGCGCTGATCACCTTCGCCGGGATCGCGTCGGCACACGTCACCGCGGACCCCGATACCGCGCAGCAAGGCGGCTTCACCAAGGTGTCGTTCCGGGTCCCGAATGAAGAGGACACCGCGTCGACCACTCAGCTGGAGATCAATCTTCCCATCGAGCACCCGATCGCGTTCGTGTCGACCCGCGCTATCCCCGGGTGGAGCGCCACCGTGCAGAAGACCAAGCTGGCCAAACCGATCAAGACTGAGGACGGGGAGGTCGCTGAGGTGGTCACGAAGATCACCTGGACGGGGGCCAAGATCGCACCCGGATCGTTCGAGGATTTCGATGTGTCCCTGGGACCGTTGCCGACC
>DASTBN010000524.1:0-6062 GCA_035712045.1 Pseudonocardiaceae bacterium | reverse complement strand
ACGACCCGGGCTCGCTTGATGAGTTCAGGATCGATGTCATTGGAGTAGACGTTCTCGGCACCGAGGCGGTGGCACAGCAGCGCCGCGTTGTAGCCGGTTCCGGTGCCGATCTCCAAAACCCGATGATGATCTCATACGGCGAGACGTTCGAGCATGATAGCGACTGCGTTCGGGTCGCTGAGTGAGGACGTGGGGCGTTTGTTTCCCAGCTCGTCTGCGGTCCGCCATTGTGTGATGAGTGAGGTGGAGGAGTAAGCGTCGGTGAGGTCGTGATCGGGAACGAAGAGGTGTCGCGGGGTGCCGGTGAACGCTCGTTGCCACGCCGGATCGGTCAGGTTCCCAGCAGCGGTGAGGCGCTCGGTCATGGCGGCGGCGAGTGGCTGCCAGCGGGTCATGGGTTGTCTCTCATGAGTTCGTCGGCGATGGCCTCGGCGATCGGGAGTCCGCATTCCTCGGCGAGCCATCCCCACTGTCCGGCCGCGTTGCATTCCAGAAAAATGTGGTCCCCGGTGTCGGCGGAGACGATAAAGTCGAATGCCCCATAGGTTAGGCCGATGGCAGAAAGGAAGGCCCGAGCCTGTCTGGCGATGTCGTCAGGACAGGTCATCACGTCGTAGGTCAACGCGTCATAGTCGGTCCGCCAGTCCACACGCGTAGCAGCGGACTGAGCATGAATTCCGACCGCGAAATGGTGATCTCCTACCACGGTCAGGCGAACCTCGTAAGCTTTCGGGATCCACTCCTGGAGCAGGTGCGTGGTCAATTCGACCCCAGCTAGATCGGTTAATCTGTCGGGCTGACGCGCCGGGTCCAGATCGCCTTCTGTGAGCCGGCTTCCGCGATGATCGGCTCCGCTAGTGGCTTTATGATGATCTCGCCCTGGTCGGCGGCGAACTGCCGCACCTTATCGGCCGCATTGGTGATAATTGTTGCTGGTGTCCGCATCCCGATCGCTTGTGCGAGGCTGAGTTGTCGTGGCTTGTACTCGCAATCAGCCAGCGCCGAGGGATGGTTGATCCATTTTACTGGCAGGCTGGCCAGGACCCCGCCCAGCCCGACCCGGGCCTGGGCCCGGGCGAAACGCCGCTCCGGCCCGGACATGGCGGCGGGCATGTCGAAATCGCGTGGACGCCGATAGAACACTGCGGAGATCTCCTCCCAGCAGAAACCCCCCCGGCGTCTCCACCTCACCACGCCAACCCCGCGTGGCCAGATTCGCTGCCACCCGTACCCTGCGGGGGAACTCCGCCGGGTCAAGCCATGAATAGGCGCACCCCCGCGCATGTAATTGCGCGGCGACCTGCTTGGCGGACCAGTCGTTACGGCCCCTGACAATCAGCATTCGGGACACCGCAGGACCAGCCCTCTCAGTCGTCTTGCTCGTACCAGGTATCCGGTACCGTCGCCGAAAGGCTGTCCTCCTCGTCTTCCTGACCGCCCGAACCGTCGCTGGTGGTGGGATCGGTGTGTGGTGTCTGGTGCGGGGTGGTTCGATGCTTGGCAGTGATCGCCGAGGGCATCTGCGCAGCGCCACGCAAGACAAATGGCCGCGCACCGCTAGGCGGCTCCTCATTGGCCACCGGTGGCCACGCGTCACGTGGAAACCGCCGCGCTGCGGGCATCAAGGGATCATCGGAGCGCCAGTCGTCTCGATCCTCTCCCTCGGTCTCGGCGAGTGGTTCGGCGCTGAGCTGACCTGCCGGGTGCAAGATCATGATCAGGTTCCTATCGGTCGGGCTGTCCGCTGGTGTCGGGGGTGAGGGTGTAGGCGAGTCGGGTGCCCACGGCGGAGAGGCGGGTTTCTTCCAGGGCGAATGGCGCCCATACCCTACCGTCCTATCGGCGCTCTGCGATCTGCATGAACCGTGCCAACCCTCTCCTGAGTCCGCCCTCTCCTGAGTCCGCCCTCTCCTGAGTCCGCACAGCCCCTGTCGAACTCGGCCTCGCGCGGATCCGGCGTGGTTGAGTGTGGGGGTGGGCCTGGTCGCGAGGTGTGCGTCGCCGTGAGCCTGGCCTCACCGCTTGGCCGGGCGCTCCGCGCGGTCGTCTCGGACATCACCCCGCTGCGGGAATCGGCGCCCTTCCGGCGGTTGTTTGCCGGGCAGACGGTCTCGCAAGTCGGCACGCAGGTCACCCGAGTCGCGGTGGCGCTGCAGGTGTACGCGATCACCCGCTCGTCGCTTGCGGTCGGTCTGGTCGGGCTCGCCAATCTCGTGCCGTTGGTCGTCTTCGGGCTCTACGGCGGCTCGATCGCGGACGCGGTCGATCGCCGCAAGCTGGTACTGGTCACCTCGACCGGGACGATGCTCGTCAGCGTCATCCTGCTGATCCAAGCAGCGCTGGCGCTCAACCAGGTCGGAGTGCTATTCGCGTGTGTCGTGGTGCAGTCGGCTTTCGCGGCGGTGGACTCGCCGGCCCGGCGGGCGATCATCCCGCAGCTGGTCCGAGTCGAGAAGCTGCCCGCTGCCAACACGCTCACCTTCGGCAGCATGCAGCTCACGCTGATCATCGGGCCGTTGCTGGCCGGTCTGGCGGTGGGTGCTGGTGGTTTCGGGTGGGCCTATGCGATCGACGTCGCGTCGTTCGCGGGAGCGTTCTACGCTGCCATGCGGCTGCCCTCGTTGCCGCCCGGTGCAGGCGCTCGGCGGGCTGGGCTGGCCTCGGTGGTGGAAGGGCTGCGTTTCCTGCGTAGCCGTCCGGTGGTGCTGATGACTTTCGTCGCCGATCTCATCGCAATGATCTTCGGGATGCCGTCCGCGTTGTTCCCAGCGCTGGCGCAGGGGCAGTACCACGGTGGTCCAGGAACCGCCGGGTTGCTCTTCGCCGCGCCGGCCGTGGGGGCGGTGATCGCGACGTTGCTGGGTGGCGCTATCACCCGTGTGCACCGCCACGGGCTGGGCGTGGTGGTCTCGATCGCGGTATGGGGCGCGGCGATCACGCTATTCGGGCTGAGCTCGGCGCTGTGGCTCGGGCTGGTCCTGCTCGCCCTGGCTGGCGCGGCCGACACCGTCAGCGCCGTCTACCGCATCACGATCCTGCAGGTCGCTACCCCGCCGGAGCTGCAGGGCCGGCTCCAGGGGGTATTCATCGTCGTCGTCGCGGGCGGCCCGCGCTTGGGCGATCTCGAAGCGGGAGCGGTGGCGGCCGCGTTCTCCCCCCAGGTGTCGGTGGTCTCCGGGGGCCTGGCCTGCCTGGCCGGAATCGGGCTGCTCGCCCTCGCCGCGCCGACGTTCCTGCGTTACGACGCCAGGAGTGCTGGCCGGCCTTAGGCACCGGCCCGGACCTGGCGCAGGGAGACGTCGTAAGCGGTGCCCTCGGCGACCACCGAGCCGGTCTCCACCCGGACGCTAGTGGGGGTGATGGCGAAGGGCAGCGCGCCGGGTTTCGCGGTGGTGCTCATCGTCTCGAACAGCCTCTGGCGAACCGCCCTGGGTACGCTCGTCGTGCCCACGCTGTCCTTGGCCAGGCGGACGTCGGAGATCGTGACTCGGATCAGGTCTGTGGTGAGCTCGATCACCCCGACCGCGATGATTTCGGTGCGCTCCCCGAGCAGGTCGGTGGTCGCCACCATCCGCACAGGTGACCGGTTACCCCGGGGAGAATCGGCGGTGCCGGCCGGCAGGAGTTGCTTGATCTCCTGGTCGGAGGGTTGCTGAAGCTGGAGGTCCTCAATCCCGATGGCCCGCCCGAGGTCGGTGTCCTTGATCCGGACCCGGCCGTCCACCCGGGCGGCCCGCACGGAACGCACGTCACCAGCGCTCACCTCGGCCAGCGGCGCGTCGACGTCGTGCAGGGTCGCTTCTATCTCGAGGTTCTGCAGCGGGGGCACTGGGACAGCGCTGGCCCGCAGGTCGATGGCTGAGTAATGGCCGGCCAGCGCCTGGGTCAGGAACGGGAAGCCGTTGATCCGCACGGATGGCTCGCTGGTCAGCGCCAGCTGCTGGCGCATCTGCTGGGCGATCGTGTGCTCGGCGTACGCCGCGGCACCGAAGTCCGCGACCACGGCGAGGGCCACGATAACCAGTGCCGCGATGATCAGTTTGCGCACTGAGCTCGACCGTCCTGTCCGTTTCGTTTTGGTTTCATACTGAAAACAGCGGCGGGCACGGTATTCTCCGCTGTAAGCCCGGTAGGTCGCGAACCCGGTGGTGAGTTTTGCCGGCCTCCACGGCAGGAGGGAGCGGGCATGGAGCTCTTGTTGCTCACCGCGGACCCTGGGCCAGCCTCGGTGCTGCCCGCGCTGTCCCTGCTGGGGCACGGTGTGCGCGCGGCCGCCCCCGAAGTCGCCGCCCTGCTCGACGCGGGCCCCTATGACGCGGTGATCGTGGACGCGCGCCTGGACCTGGCCGGATCCCGCAGCCTGTGCCGCTTGCTGGGGTCCACCGGGCTGGATGTGCCGGTGGTGGTGGTGATCAGCGAAGGCGGGCTGGTCGCGTTATCGGCTGACTGGGGATCCGACGAGATCCTGCTGCCCACCGCGGGCCCCGCGGAGATCGATGCCCGGCTGCGGCTGCTGGTCGCCCGGCGGGCCAGCGAGTCCAGCATCGGCCGGGGCAGTGCCCTGGTGCTGGGTGAGCTGGTCATCGACGAGGCCACTTACACCGCGCGGCTGCGGGGCCGGCCACTGGATCTGACCTACAAGGAGTTCGAGCTGCTCAAGTACCTCGCGCAGCACGCGGGCCGGGTGTTCACCCGGGCGCAGCTGCTGCAGGAGGTGTGGGGCTACGACTTCTTCGGCGGCACCCGCACGGTCGACGTGCACGTGCGGCGGCTGCGGGCCAAACTCGGCCCGGAGCATGAGCAGCTCATCGGAACGGTGCGCAATGTGGGCTACAAGTTCGTCCGCCCGGTCCGCAACATGACCTCCCGGGAACGGGCTGAGCAGGAACGCGCTGCCGAGCACGAAGCCGAGGCCTCAGACGCGTCCAGTGGCGCGGGTTCGGAATGGGGCGACCCGGAGCGGGGCAGCCCGCTGGGGCTGCGGTCACGGTCATTGCCCGCGCGGCGGGGCTGACCAGGGCATGACCCTGGCGCTGAGCTGGCTCACCCGGCCCTCGGACGACCAGATCTCCGGGATACTCGCGCTGATGACCGCCGCGGAACGCGCCGATGGCGTGCACGCCATTTCCGAGCCGGCGCTGCTGCGGTTGCGTTCCGGTGATTCCCCGGCTACCTCGGCGCACCTGCTGGCGCACGATTCCCGGGGCACCCTGGTCGGCTACGCGGGCCTGGACGAGCTCTCCGAGCGCCGCACCGCCGAGTTCGTGGTGCACCCGGAGCACCGTCGCCACGGGGTGGGCGGCGCGCTGCTCGCGGCGCTGCTGGAACGTGCCCGGGGGCCGTTGTGGGTGTGGGCACATGGCGGGCATCCGGCCGCGCTGCGGCTGGTGCGGCGGGCCGGGCTGATCCGCCGGCGGGAGTTGCTGCAGCTGCGCCGCGGGCTGGCCGAACCGATTCCCTCGCGCTCCTTGCCCCCGGGCGTGGCCCTGCGCGCTTTCGTGCCGGGACGCGACGAGGCCGCCATCGTGCGGGTGAACCATCGCGCGTTCACCTGGCATCCCGAGCAGAGCCGTCTGGGTGTCCGTGAGCTTGAGCGGCTGGAGGCCCAGTCGTGGTTCGATCCCCAGGGCTTCCTGCTCGCGGTCGATCCCGCCGGGGCGCTGCTCGGCTTCCACTGGACCAAGATGCATCCCGATGGCCTCGGCGAGGTTTATGTGCTCGCGGTGGACCCCGACGCCCAGGGCATCGGCCTCGGCGGCGCGCTGACTGTCGCGGGCCTGATGTATCTGCGTGATCGGGGCGCGCCGGAGGCGATCCTGTACGTCGATTCCGACAACACCGCTGCTCTGCGCACCTATCAGAAGCTGGGTTTCGCTCTCCATCACACCGACGTTGAGTTCCTGCTCGACCCCGGAGATCGGTCAACCGAGGATTGACTTTTGAGATAAGGCAACCAGGCCCGCAAGGCCGGTGCCACCTGGACGGGCATCGGCCAGAGCATAGGTGTGACGAAACAGGCGGCACAGAAGCGGTTCGTCCCCGAGTCGGCCGACGTCAAGGTC
>DASTBN010000523.1:0-2004 GCA_035712045.1 Pseudonocardiaceae bacterium | reverse complement strand
GTGCCCGGCGAGATGATCTCGATGGCGACCAGCACATCTGCCGCCTCCAACCGGGACGGGTTTGCGGCCGCGCGGGTGATGGTGACGCCGGGAGCCCGCACGGTCGGCGGCTCGCCGGACTCCACCAGAACCTCTACATCGGGCAACACGGTCAACTCATCCGGCAGCTGGCCCTCGGTCTGGTGACAGAGCTTCCACATGGCCCGCTGGTGCAATGGCGTCGGCCTGGGAACCACCAGCAAGACCCCTTCGACCAGCTGGATGTCCCGGACTCGGAGGTTGAGCACCGCGAGCTAAGCCTGAGCTTGGATCGGGTGCTCGCCCTCGTAATCACCAGATCTAGACATCACATATATAGGCTATGTAGAGTAAGAGTGTGTCCGTGCTGCGAATGACCTTGCAGACGCAGCTGGTTCTGCGGGCGTTACTGGAGGAGCCCGCCAGGGAGCGTTACGGCCTTGAGCTATGTGACCTGGTGGGGCTGCCCTCGGGGACGATCTATCCCATTCTCGCGCGGCTGGAACGGGCGGGTTGGGTGACGAGTGCGTGGGAGAACCCGGCGGCGCATGAAGTGGCGGGGCGTCCTCGCCGCCGGTTTTATCGCCTCACGCCGGACGGTGCCGACGAGGCTCGCGCGGCTCTCGCGCGGGCGCATCAGCCACGGACTCGGCTCAGCGCGGGCTGGAGGCTGGCGCAGCCGGGTGTTCCTGGGACGTCAGCATGAGGCCACGGAGAACGCGGGCGCCCGCGCGGTCCGCCGTCGAACCACAAGAACAGACGGTCGCCGCTCTGCTGAACGCTGTCCGGGCGGCGCATCCTGGAGCAGATACCGCGCCCATCGAGCGCGCCTATAGCGTGGCCGCGCATGTACACAATGGCCAGCGGCGCAAGTCCGGCGACCCTTACATCACCCACCCGATCGCGGTAGCCAAGATTGTCACCGAAATCGGCATGAGCCCTGACACGGTCTGCGCGGCGTTGCTGCATGACACCGTGAAGGACACCGACTATTCACTAGCTCGCCTGAAAGAGGACTTCGGTGACGCCGTCGCCCACCTCGTCGAGGGTGTCACCAAACTCGACAAGATCAAAATCAGTGCGGATGAGGAAGTCGGGTCCGTGCGCGATGCGGTTCTCCAGACAGCCCCTGATTCCCGGATCCTGGTTCTCAAGC
Organism: Pseudonocardiaceae bacterium; assembly: GCA_035712045.1. GTDB lineage: Bacteria > Actinomycetota > Actinomycetes > Mycobacteriales > Pseudonocardiaceae. The sequence continues at coordinate 830 of DASTBN010000523.1, read as the reverse complement.
TGGCGGATCGACTGCACAACCTGCGCACCATTCACTTCTTGCCACCCGCCAAGCAGGCCCTCAAGGCCAGGGAAACCCTCAAGTTTCTCGTCCCCGTAGCGCAGCAGTTAGGTATCTCGACCACTCTCAATCGGGAACTCGAAGATCTCGCCACTGGCATCCTCTATCCAGCTGTCCACGATCCACGGCCCGACCAGAGACGCCGCACAGTGGCAGAGCGAGCTTTGGGAGCGTCGATCCTGTTGCTGCCGGCCGCGCACCGGGCGCGCTGGCGTGAGGAGTGGACCGGCGAACTGTCTGTTTTGCCGAATCACCGCGCCCGGGCTCGGTTCTCCCTCCATGTGCTTCGCGGGATGCCACGCCTGACGGTAATTCTCCGTCGGCCTGCCGCCCGCCACGGTTACCGACTGGCGAGCGCCATTATCGACAAGACGGCTAGCGTACTCGGCATCATCGGTGCCGTTCTGGTGGCGGTAACCCGGTGTGAGTTCGCGGCATGGATGATTGCCGCGGTGGCTCTCGGCGGCCTGATCTTACTCGGCGTAGTGCTCTTCGCGCGCAGTGATGATCCCGCTAATCGACTGCGCGCATTGATCCATGCTTGGCGTGACCGTGACAGTGATGCCCGTCGAAATGACGTAAGTGATCCGATGCGGCGCTATCGGTGAGCAAAAGCCGAGGTAAGTCTGTGATGGAACGCTTGAGTTCAGGAATGATCGGCCTCGTACTCGGCGCCCTCCTTGGATTAGCATTCACGGTGTTGCTCGAAGACGCGCTAAGGAGTGTCTGCGGCGTCGCCGCCACGCGACTACGGCGAGCCTGGGCGCGGG
>DASTBN010000522.1:0-12698 GCA_035712045.1 Pseudonocardiaceae bacterium | reverse complement strand
CCACGAAGCCGGAGGCGACTGGACCCGCTACGCCGCCGACCTAGCCCGCACCCGTAATCACCAACCCCGCGAATACCCCCCAACCAAACCATGATCACATCCGCCCACTCACAAAGTTGGAACATTGCTCTCTACCAGTTTCGACTCTGGCATCGAACCTAAGACCCTGAGCGATCGGGTCGGCCACTCCAACCCGACCGTCACGTTCCAGATCTACGCCCATCGCTCAACCGGGCGGGACCGTGCCGCCGCCGAACTCATCGGCCGCCTGATCGAGGAGGCCGTCAGCGGTTCGGCGGGCACCTCACCCACGGCCAGCGACAAAGCCGTTACTACCGTTTTTACTACGAGTGCATGAAAAACGGCTCCCGAGACGATCTCCCGGGGGCCGTTTTCCCTGGTAGCGGGGGCAGGATTCGAACCTGCGACCTCTGGGTTATGAGCCCAGCGAGCTACCGAGCTGCTCCACCCCGCGTCGCTGGAGGTAACCATACGCGCACAGTCACGGCGGGGGCAAATCGGGTGGTCATTGGCCTCAGCCGCCACCGCCGCCCGCGGCCCGTGATGCCGCGTCGAACCGCTTGGAGGCCGCGTCGAGGTCAGCCAGTGCCTTGCCTTGCTCCTTGAAGTCACCGGCGCTCTGGGCCGTCTTCAGGCGGGCCAGAGCGCTAGCGATGTCCGTGATGGCTTGGCGCAGTTCCGGAGACGGCGCACCAGAGCCGACCAGGCCCGGGGGCAGGGGCGCGGCTTGGCTGGGCACCCTGGGCTGGGCACCCGCCGCCGCGTCGCCAGCGCCGGCACCGAAGACCTGGTTGAGCGCCTCACGCAGGGTGGAGGCATAACCGATCCGGTCACCATAGGCGACCAGGACCCGGTTGAGCTGCGGGAACGTCGCCTGCCGGTTCGCTCGTTCGATGTAAACCGGCTCCACATACAGCAGCCCTCCGCCGCTGACCGGAAGGGTGAGCAGATTGCCGAAGCGAACGTCCGTCTCGGACTGCCGTAGCAGATTGAGTTCCTTGCTGACCTCAGCGGAGGAGACGAACCTGTTCTGGACCTGTTCCGGCCCCAGGGTCTGGGATTCACCGGGAAGCTCCAGGACCGTGATCTTGCCGTAATTCTGTGGTTCGCATCCCACTGAGACATAGGACGCCAGGAATGGCCGACGCAGATTGACCAGCGCGCTGGTCAGCTGGAACTCCGCTGGCCCCTGGCTGCTCGCGGGCTCCTGGGTGTTCGGGGATCCAGCCAGGACGTAGTAGGGCGGCTGGAAAACACCAGCCTGACTCTGGGTGGGATCAGCGGGCACGTTCCAGAAGTTGTCGTTGGTGAAGAATACCGACGGGTTATCCACGTGATAGCGGGCGAGCATCTCCCGCTGGACCTTGAACAAATCCTCCGGGTAGCGGAAGTGGCGCCGCAGCTCGTCACTGATCGCCTTATTAGGCTGGACCGTCCCGGGGAAGACGCTCATCCACGTTCGCAGCACCGGGTCGTTCTCGTCCACCGCGTACAGTGTCACCGTGCCGTCATAGGCGTCGACGGTGGCCTTCACAGAATTGCGGATGTAGCTGATTTCCTCATCCGGCAAACGCGGGTAAGCAGGCCCGGTCAGGGAGTCGGTAGCCGCCTGCCCCAGCACAGTCCGCTGCGCGTACGGGTAATTCTCCAGCGTGGTATAGCCATCCAGGATCCATTCGATCCGGCCGTTGATCACCGCCGGATAAGGGTCACCGTCCACGGTGAGCCAGGGGGCGACCTTCTCGACCCGCTCTCGCGGATGCTGATTATAAATGATCTTCGAATTGGGCCCGATAGCCTGATTGAAAAGAATGTTGCGCTCGCCGTAGTATGACGCGAAGAGCAACCGGCTCAACCAGCTGCCGATGGGCACCCCGCCGGTTCCCTGGTAGGTGTAGTTCTCCGGGCGCCCGTCGAACTCCCTCGGCGCCGCGCCGGAGTTGCCCCCGACGATCGCGTAGTCGTCGATCAGCTCACCGAAGTAGATCCGCGGCTGCTGCACCGGGATATTGCCCTGCCGCGAGGTATCCGACACGGTGAAAATCGGGTAACCACCCTCACCGGAACCACCATCCGTCAACGCCGAGTTCACGATGTTGGCCGGGGCCGCGACGAAGCCGTTGCCGTGAGTGAACGTCAGGTGCTGGTTGATCCAGGTCCTCTGATTCTCGGCCAGTGACTTGGACTCCAGCTCCCGCACCGCGACGATGTATTCCTGTGTCTTGCCATTGATGGTGTAACGGTCGATGTCGAGTTTGTCCGGAAAGCCGTAGAAGTTCTCCCTCTGCTGCAGCTGGGTGAAGGTCGGAGAAAGAACACTCGGATCCAGCAGCCGCACATTCGGGATGGTGACGGTGTCAGCGCGCACATCCGCCGGTGACGTACCGCTGCCGCCAGCGTACGGAGAGTACTTGACCTGCCGGTCGGTGATCCCATAAGCCTCCCGGGTCGCGGCGATGTTGCGCTTGATGTAGGGCGCCTCGCGCTCGTTGGCGTTGGGCCGCACCACGAATTGCTCCAGAACGGCGGGCCATGCCGCGCCGACCAGGATGCTGGAGAGCAGCAGCAGAACGATGGCGATGGCAGGCAGCTGCAGATTGCGCAGCACGGCCCCGGCGAAGAAGGCGACCGCGCAGATCACCGCGATGCAGGTCAAGATGAGCTTCGCCGGGAGCACCGCGTTCAGGTCCGTGTAGCTGGCCCCGGTGAACAACGGATTGCGCCGGGAGAACAGCAGGCTATAGCGGTCGAGGAAGTAACTCAGCGCCTTGAGCAGCACGAACATCCCGGCTAGCACCGCCAGCTGGACTCGCGCCGGGCCGGAGAGCTGGCCGCCGCGGCCAGCCAGCCTCAGCCCGCCGAAGAGGTAATGCGTGACCAGCGCCCCTACGAAGGAGATCACCACGATGATGAACGCCCAGCCCAGGATCAGCCGGTAAAATGGCAGCTCGAAGGCGTAGAAACTGACGTCCCGGTTGAACTGGGGATCAGCCACGCCGAAGCTGACACCATGCAGGTACATCTGCACGGTCTGCCAGTCGCCCAACGCGGATAGCCCGGCGATCAGCCCCACTAAGAGCGGCGTACCGGCGCCGATCAGCCGCAACCGCGCTAGTACCACAGTGCGATACCGCGCCACAGGATCATCCGGGCCCGCCACGGGAACGAAGACCGGGCGGGTGCGGTAGGCGATCGCCAGGTTGATCGCGAGCACACCGCCGACCAACAGGCTGACGATAAAAAACTGAATCACGCGGGTCGTCAGCATGGTGAAGAACACCGATCGGAATCCGACCTCGCCAAACCACAACCAGTCGACGTAGGTGTCGATGAGGCGTGATCCCACGATGAGAATCGCCAGGGCGAGGACTCCCGCGGTGATCAGCATCCGGGCGCGGGGGGACAAAGCGGGAACTGCGACGGAGGGCCGGTTGGCCACAGGACACGCTCCAGGACGACGGCGGTGTGGTAGGACCCTTGCGCAGCCGGTGCTACGACGGTGTCGAGCCCTGCTTGTCCAACTCTACGGAGAGCTCCTGAGTTCCGATTCCGGTGGCTGGCCAGCTACCGCGCGTCGCGGGCCACCGCGCGATGCGGCGATGCGACGATGGCCAGGTGAGCACGCCGCCGCAGTACCCGTCCACGCTGTCGCATGCCCTGCCAGCCACCGCGCGCGAAGTCGAGGAGTTCGTGGCCTCCGCCGGATGGGACCAGCAACCACGGCTGTTCGCGCTGGTCGCTACCGCGACGTTGCTGAGCTGGCAGCCAGAGCTGGCCGATCAGCTCGACCCGCGGGCGGCCCTGACCCCGGTCGCTCAGGACGCCCTGCCCGAGGGGGAACTCGATGCGGCACTCGCGGGTATCGAATGGCCCGATTCGGTGGCGGGTTGCGCGCTCGCGCAGGAGATCGTGGTGCTCCCGCCCGGAGCCGGAGCCGATCTCGGCGCGCTGCCGGAGGACCCGGCGCGGGCCCGCAGCGCCGTAGCCGGGCATCCGCGGCGCCGGGAGGCCAGGCTGGTCGCGGCCGTTCTCCGGGACGGCGCCGGGGCATGTGTGCTGCGGCTGCGGCCCGGTTCCGGGGCCCAGGAACCGCGCGACGAGCTGGTCGAAGATCCGCAGCTGGCCCCGAATCTGCTCCGCGCGCTGCTCGCCACGCTCCACTGAGGATAAATCCCTTGACCGGCGGGTGAACGCTCAGGCACCCTGCGGCGAGACGCACGCCCGATCGTGTGGGGATGGATCACCCTGATGCCCTGCATCCCAACTACACTGAGTAATCGATGCGGCTGCGGCTGCTCGGGCCGGTAGAGCTCGAATGTGACGGCACGCCGGTGAGCGTGGGAGGCCCGCGCGCGCAGGCCGTGCTCGCGGTCCTCGCCGTCCGCGCGGACGAGATCGTCACCGCAGACTGGCTGGTCGATCAGCTCTGGGGCGAGCGGCCACCGCGAACCGCCCGGGTGTCATTGCAGACCTACGTGTCCCGGTTGCGCGGGATCAGCGCACCCGTGACCGAGCGCCTGCTCCCCCGCCACCCGCGCGGTTACCTCGTGGACGGCGCGGCGGCTGAGATCGACGCCCGCCGGTTCACGCGCCTGTCCGAGCAAGGCCGCGCCGCGGCCAGCGAGCGGCACTGGCCAGAAGCGCTGCGGGACATCCGCGGCGCGCGCGATCTCTGGCGCGGTATCCCGTTCACCGGGATCGACGGTGTTCCCGCACTGTCCGCCGAACGCCACCGGCTGGCGGAGCTGCGCACCGAGAACCGCTTCACGGAGTCGCAGGCTCTGCTAGAGGTCAAGGGCCCAGCGGACGTGATCGGCCCGCTGCGCGAGCTGGTGGACGCCCATCGCTGGGACGAGCGCGGGTGGCGGCTGCTGATGCTGGCGCTCTACCGGGCGGGACGGCAGACCGAGGCGCTGGAGATCGCGGCCACAGCCCGCCGGCTGCTGATCGAGGAGCAGGGCCTGGACCCCTCTCCCGCGCTCGCCCAGCTGGAGCACCAGATCCTCGTCCACGACCCCGCGCTAGCACCGCGGGCATCAGCGCCGATCAGGTCACGGGGCTGGCTGGACAACCTGGCCACACCGCTGATCGGCCGCGACCGGGAGCTGGCGGAGCTTCGTGAGCGGTGGGCGCGCGTCAACCGGGACCAGCGATCCCAGCTGGTGCTGGTGGAGGGCGAGCCCGGAGTGGGCAAATCTCACCTGGTGACGCACCTGGCGGAAGACGCCGCGGCGGCTGGCGCGACCGTGCTCGTCGGCCGCTGCTTCGATGAGCCCCGGTTGCCGCTGCAGCCCTGGCCGGATCTGGTCCCGGAAGCCGCCTCGCGGTGGCCCGGCCCCACGGCTGAGCCGGGAGAGGGCCAGTCCATGATCGACATCTGGGAGGTGGCCGCGCACCGGCTGTTCGCGGCGATCACCCAGCGGTTCGCCGCCGCGCTGGAATCGGGCCCGGCGCTGATGGTGGCCGAGGACCTGCACTGGGCCGGTGTCGCCGCGCTGCGGCTACTCGGCCATGTCCTGGCCAGCTGCGCGAGCAACCCGCTGCTGGCGGTGGCGACGGTGCGCTCGAGCGCGGCCGGCATGCCGGCCGCAGCCCGGGGTGCCTTCGGTGAGCTCTGCGCCCGGACGCGGCCGCACACGCTGAAACTGGGTGGCCTGGAGGAGGCCGACCTGCGGCCGATGCTGGCCAGCCACGGCCACCACGTGAGTGCCGGGGAGGCGGCGGCGGTGTGGGAGCGCACGGGCGGTGTTCCGCTGCTCGCGATGGAGGCGTTGCGCGGCGGGCAGGGCATCCTCGCCGCCCGGCTCGGGCAGGTCAGCGGTACCGCGAGCGGGCTGGCCGAGCTGCTGGCGGTGGCCGGTGACCGCTGCCCGTTCCCGGTGCTCAGAAACGCCTCCAGGCTGGACGATGAGGCTCTCTGCGCGGCGTTCGATGAGCTGATCTCCGCTGGCCTGGTCAGCGCCGCGCCGGGCGTGGTGATCTGCCACGAGTTCACCCACGCCCTGTACCGCGAGGCCATCGACGCCCAGCTGCCGGAGCTGCGTCGGGTGGCGATATCCCGGCGGCTGCTGGCGGCCGGTGCCGGCTTGCCCGCCCAGGTGCCACCATCCGCGCTGGCACGCCACGCCGTCACGGTGGCCCGCTCGGGCATCCCCGATGACCTCGCGCGCGCCCGCGATGAGTGCCAGCGCGCCGGAGCGTCCGCGACCAGCTGCCACGAGCATCATGAGGCGGCCCGCTGGGTGGCGGAGGCCATCGCGCTGGCGGGCCAGGCGGGTACCTCCAGCATCCCGGTGGCTGAGCTGGAGCTCGCCCATGGGCTAGCCTGCCGCCGGGCCGGGCTGCCGGGGGCTCGGGAGTCGTTCCTGCGGGCCGCGGCCCGCGCCCGCACCGCCGGTGATCGTCGGCTGCTCGCCCGCATCGGCCTCGGCTGGAGCCGGGGATTCTTCAGCCAGGTCGGCACGGTCGACGCCGATTTCGTCACCGTCCTGCGCGAGGCGCTCCAGCCGCCCGGGGAGCTGCCCGCATCGTTGCGGGCCCGCGCCATGGCCGCCCTGGCCGCGGAGCTGACCTGGGCTGATGACGGCGATGAACGGTTCGCGCTGGCCGAGCGGGCGCTGGAGACCGCCCGGGCGAGCGGTGACGCGGCCACGCTGGCCCACGTGCTGCGAACCCGCCACCTCACGGTGGCCGCGGCTGACACCCTCGCGATCCGCCGCCGGGAGGCCGCCGAGCTACTCGAGATCGCCGGGCGCTCAGACGACGTCGGGCTGCGTTTCGAGGCGCTGTTTCACCGCTGCGGCCCAGCCATCGAGGACGGCGAGCTCGGGCTGCTCGAGCGGTTGCTCGGCGAGGCCGGTCAGATCGCCGACGTGCTGCGCCAGCCCGCGCTGCAGTGGAACGTCGGCTGGTCACGGGCCTCCCTGCTGTTGTGGCAAGGAGCGTTGCCGGCGGCGGAGAAGCTGGCGCAGGAGTCCTTCGAGCTGGGCGACGCGGCCGGTCATCATGCCGAGGCGATGGCCTTCTTCGGCGGTCAGCTCCTGGAGATCCGGCGGCTGCAGGGCAGGCTCGGGGAGCTGGCGCCGATGCTGCTGACGGTTCCGGCCGCAGCGCCGGATGGCTTCGCGGTGGCCCGTTACCTCTGCGCGGCGGGTCACATCGAGGCGGCGGCGGCGCGCCTGGATCGCGTCACGATCGAGCACGGCCGGCTGCGGTTACGCCGCGATCTGCTGGAACGGCCCTCTCTGGACAACCTGGCGTTTCTCGCCGCGCGGCTGAACCGGCCGGAGCTCGCCGCCGCGGTCGGTGCCCAGCTCGAGCCGCTGGCCGGCACCTTCGGTCACGGAGTGGTGGCTCATCCCATCGGGCATCACTGGCTTGGGGTGCTAGCGCTGGCGCGAGCCCGGCCCGCCGAGGCGATCGGGCATCTGCGGGCGGCGGTGGCCCGGCACACGGAGCTCGAGCTGCCCCTCCTGGAGGCGGAGAGCCGCTTGGAGCTGGCGCGGGCCCATGAGGCGCGGGGCGACGCCACTGCGGCGGCGGAGGCCCGCGCGAGCGCGGGCGACCTGGCGGCGGGCCTGGGTGCGGCGGGCCTGGTCGCAGAACCCTCGAGATCCTGACCGGCAGATAAGGAGCGGAGCCATGGCCGATATATTCCCGATACCCGACCAGAACACAATCACCGAGATCGTGCGGGCCGCCGATAAACCCGACGACGTGGTGAACCGGGAGATCACCCTCGGATATCACCAGCTGTCGGAGGCGATCCGGCACGAGCTGGGCGCGGAAGACAGCCTCGACTGGTGCGGCTTCGCGAAATGGTCCTCTCACACCGTCGGATTGGACCTCAACCCACATCTGGTCGGCGCCGAAATCGATGAGCTCGCGGGCCATATAGACCAATGGATCGAGGAGTTTCTCCCGGATGATCTCGTGCGGGCTGCGGACCAGCCGGTCCTGGAAACCGCGTTCCTCATCGGAGAGGCCCTGAGGCCCGGTTTCCTCGCCCAGCATTTTGATGGCGATCTCCTGCTGAGTGCTCTCCTGCGCTCCGGTCGCCTATCCATCCATACGGCCGCCGGCCTCTTCCCACCCGCGCCCGCCAAGAAGGCCCTCCATTTTGTGATCGTAGAGCTGCTGAAGCGGGCGTCTGACGTCGATGACCATCTCGGAGTCCGCGCGCTCCGGTTCGGCAACATTGCTATCTTCCGCGACATGGGATCGATTTTCTCACAAATGGTGACAGATCTCCGGGACCCCAAGAAGCTGCGCCCGAAAGACGACAAGTCAGACACGGATTTCGCCAAGGGTGTCGTTGACACGATGCTGGCTTCGCCACGCAGGACACCGCCGACAGGCCTGTCATTGGAACTACTCCGGCCCCCAACCCCGCAGGAACAGGACATGCTCGCCGACGGGATTAAGCTCTACCTCCAGGCTAGCCGAGAGCCCGATGCCGCTCATCGCGATGAGCTGATGCTCGCCGGCAGCATGCGCTTCTCGATGTATGAGCAGGCACGGGCCGACCGGCTGATCGCGATCGGTATCAACGCACCCGTCCGCACCCGGTTGCTTCCCATCGTCAGAGCGCTCTCCGCGCAGCCCGTATCAGATGATGATGTGATGTTCGCGGGCCCGGAGCAGGATGACCCCGTGATCCGGGGGGTGGTGCGAACGGTCGCGGAGAAACTCACCGGCCTGGCCCTGGTCGTCAAGATCGCCGGAACCACGGTGAAACTCGGGCATCCCGATGATCCGCTACTTACACCGCAAGTTACCCCGACACTAGATGAGACCAAACGCGTCATGGCCGAGGTGACACTCCCGGCGGGCCTGACGCCGAACTGGACCGACCTGAACTACCGCCTCGGTTTCATCGGCAGGTACTTCGCGGCGTTCCAGAAACACAAGGAGGCCTTCCAGCAGCCGGATGCCCCCGCGTGAGCCGGCGGACCCGAGTGGGCTGAGGGTCAGCAGTGCGGTGGGTCGTGGCCGGCCCGGATCTCATCGAGTGCGTGCACCGCCTCCGTCAAGGTGGCGACCCGCACTAGCCGCAGGCCCGCTGGGGCGCGCCCCACCGCCTCCTCGCAGTTGGCGGCGGGCACCAGGAACACCGTGGCTCCCGCCTCCCGGGCACTGATCATCTTCAGCGGGATACCACCGATCGGGTCCACCTTGCCGTCGGGATCGATCTTTCCTGTGCCCGCGACGAACCTGTCGCCGGTCAGCGGGCCGGGCGTCAGCTTGTCCACGATGGCCAGGGCGAACATCAGGCCCGCCGACGGGCCGCCGACGTCGGCCAGGGTGATCGTGACGGTGAACGGCGCCTCGGCTCGCTCGGCCAGCCCGATACCCAGGTAGCCGCGATCTGGCTTGGCACCCTTGCCGAGGGTGATCGTGACCTCCTGCGGCGGGGCGTCACCATGCTGGAAGCGGACCTGAACGGGCTGCCCGGGGTGACTGCCGGTGAGCAAGTCGATCGCCCGCTGCGAGCTGGAGAGCGCCTGGCCGTTGAGCGCCAGCAGCCGGTCCCCGGCGGCCAGCTTGCCGCTCGCGGCGCTGCCCGGGAGTATCTCACCAGCCACGACGGTGCTGGGATACCCCAGGTAGCGCAGCGCGGCCGTCTGAGCGCTGACCTCTGACTCCTGGAACATCTGCCGGTTCTGCTGCTCCACTTGCTGGTCGGACAACCCGGGTTCGAAGATCTCGTCCCGGGGCAGCAGCTCGCTGCGGCCGGATATCCACAGCGCGAGCGCCGAGTAGAGGGGCACAGTGTCGACCACTGTCACGGTCGTCATGTTGAGGTGGCCGCTGGTGGGGTAGGTCCGGGTGCCCTTGATGTCCACTAAAGGCTTACCCGCGACCACTCCGAGCGTGTCGAAGGTCTTTCCGGGACCAAGAGCGACGTAGGGCACGGTCACCAGGGCACCCAGCAGCCCGAATGCCATGGCGAGGCCAAGGCTGACCAGCAGGGTCCAGGTGCGGCGGCTCACGGCCGAACAGCGTACGTGGCCGGGGCCCGCGTACCGTAGAGCCATGAGTGACGCGCCCTTCGGTTTCGGCTCTAGTGATCCCCGGGACCCCGACCGGGGCAAGCCTGGAGACGGCAGCGGCGGCGGTCCCGATCCGGCGAACCCCTTCGCGGCCTTCGGCGCCGCGGGTTCCGGCGCCGGCGGCTTCGACATGGGCACGCTGGGCCAGATGCTCACCCAGCTAGGGCAGATGATCAGCCAGGGCGCGGCGAGCGGCGGCGGCCCGGTGAACTACGACCTCGCCAAGCAGCTGGCGCTGCAGAAGCTGTCCACCACGGGACTGCCCTCGGCCCAGCAAGCCACGGCGGCCAGCGAGGCGGTGCACCTGGCCGAGATGTGGCTGGACCCGGTGACCGCGCTGCCCGTCGGCGCGCACAGCACCACCGCATGGGCGCCACGGGACTGGGTGGAGGGGACCTTGCCCACCTGGCGGCGGCTGTGTGACCCGGTGGCCCGCCGGATGGCCGCGTCGTGGATCGACGCGATGCCCGAGGAGGTCCGCCAGGCGGCCGGTCCGCTGGTCGCGATGGTGGAGCAGATGGGCGGGATGGCCTTCGGCTCACAACTCGGCTCGGCGCTGGCCCAGCTCGGCGCCGAGGTCCTCACCTCCACCGAGATCGGGCTGCCGCTGGGGCCGCTGGGCGTCGCGGCGCTGCTGCCCGCCGGGATCGAGGAGTTCGCCAAGGGCCTGGAACGGAAGAGCTCCGAGGTGATGGTTTTCCTGGCGGCCCGGGAAGCGGCGCACCACCGCCTGTTCGTTCACGTGTCGTGGCTGCGTCAGCGGCTGCTGGGCACGGTCGAGCAGTTCGCGCAGGGGATCCAGGTGGATACCGAGGCGCTGCAGGAACTCGCCCGCCAGGTCGATCCGGCCGACCCGCAGAGCATGGAGCGGCTGCTGTCCTCGGGTGTGCTCGAGCAGCGGCACACTCCCGAGCAGCAGGCCGCGCTGAGCCGGCTGGAAACGCTGCTCGCGCTGATCGAGGGATGGGTCGAGGTGGTGGTCACGCAGGCGCTGGGCGAGCGCCTGCCCGGTGCCGAGGCGTTGCGGGAGACGCTGCGCCGGCGGCGGGCCTCCGGGGGCCCGGCTGAGCACACCTTCGTCACGCTGGTCGGCCTGGAGCTACGGCCCCGCAAGCTCCGGGCGGCCGCCGAGCTGTGGCGCGAGCTCACCGAGCGCCACGACCTGGAACGCCGTGACGCGCTGTGGAACCACCCGGATCTGCTGCCCAGCGCCGGGGATCTGGACGATCCCGCCGCGTTCGTCGACCGGGTCGCGCGGCACGCCGCTGATCTGGACGACCCGATCGCGGCACTGGAACGCACCGCGGCGGATGCCCCCCACGAACAGCAGCCCCCCGATGAGCCCCAGCCTCCGAGCTCTCACTCCTCGTAACCATATCGCTACTCAGAGTTCCCCACACGGTATCCACAGCTTGTGACTAGCCTGTGGATAGCCGGTTGAGCCGCTGAGACGGGCGCGTCAGGATGGCGCGCATGACCGCTTCCCCTGACGTTCCCGAGCGCCTGCGCCTGGCGCCAGGGCGCACCGCGCTCTGGCGCTCCCCCAGCTCACTTCAGCTCGGGCTGGATCCGCAGCACGCCATGGTCCTGGACGATCTGCCCGAACCGCTGGCCGAGCTGCTCAAACGGATCGACGGCGTGCGCGGCACCACCGAGTTGCTCGACGCGGCGCAGGCCGCTGGATCATCCCGCCGGGACGCCGCCGCGATGCTGGGTGATCTGCACCGTCGCGGCCTGGTCCAGGAGGTTCTGGCCGCTGAGGCCGGCCCGCCCGGCTGGCACCGGGTCGCGCTGGCCGCCGAGGCCGCCGACTGGTCGGCCTACAGTTCCCGCCCCACCCGGCAGGTCCTGCACCAGCGTCGGACGGCTGTGGTGCGCGTGGCCGGTTCCGGCCGGGTGGCGGTGGCGGTGGCTGTCGCCCTGGCCGCCGCGGGCGTGGGGAGCGTCGTGGCGGACGCCACCGGGACGGTCACCGCCGCCGATCTGGGCACTGGCTATGTCCCCGATGACCTTGGCCGGTCCCGCGCGGCGGCGGCCGCCGACGCCCTGCGCCGCGCCGCCCCGGAGGTGGCCGTGACCGCGAGCCGCCAGCCAGATCTGATCGTGCTGTCCGACATGGTGGTACCGGAGCCTTCGGTGGTGGCTGAGCTGCTCGGGAAGCGGATTCCGCACCTGATCGGCTACGCCCACGAGGGCACGGCGATGGTGGGCCCGCTGGTGTGGCCCGGGCGCAGCAGTTGCTTGCGGTGCGCGGAGCTGCACCACGCGGACATCGACGTGGCCTGGCCGAAGATAGCCGCCCAGCTCGCGGGCCAGATCTCAAGCGCCGGGCTGGCCTGCGCCCAGCTCGCCGCCGCGCTCATCACCGAACAGGTGCTGACCGCGCTCGCCGGCCCGGGAGCTGGTCTTCCAGTGCCGCCGACGTGGGGTGCGGCGCTGCGGCTGGACCCGGTGCGCGGCACCTTGTGCCAGCTGCCCCGGCCCGCCCACCCGCGCTGTGGCTGCGGTGCTTATGCCTGAGCACTACGCATGACGGATAAGGCCGAGAGAGAATTGTTCTCGTGAACGACATCCCACGCCGGGGCACACAGCGAACCGCCCGGCTCGCGAGCTTGCCACTGGGCG
>DASTBN010000521.1:0-5310 GCA_035712045.1 Pseudonocardiaceae bacterium | reverse complement strand
CGTACCTCGAAGTAGACCTCGCCCTCGGCGTTGCGGGGCGCCACCTCCACCGCGTTGGCGAGATAAAAGCGCCGTTCGGTCTCCACGACGTAGGCGAACTGACTCACCACGTCGCGGTACTCCTTGTACAGCGACAGCTCCATCTCGGTCTCGTACTTCTCGAGATCCTCGGTGCTCATCGAAGCCTCATCGGGTGCGGCTCATCGGTCGCTGGGCCGATCGCGTCATCGGGTGCTGACTCCTCCCACTCGCGGGTGTCGGTGTGGCCGGCGACTCTCCATTCTGAACCACGGCCCGGCGGGGGCTCCGCTGGCTCCCCTGGCTGCCGCCAGCGCCACGTTGGCATAGCTGAACCGGTGCTCGGCACAGGGCCCGTGCGCCAGCAGCGCCGCAGTGTGCTCCGGTGTGCAGTAGCCTTTGTGCTCACCGAAGCCATACTGCGGCATCCGCGTGTGCAGCTCGGCCATGATGCGATCACGGGTCACCTTAGCCAGCACCGACGCCGCTGACACACACGCCGCAGACCGGTCCCCGCCGATCACGGCCATGTTCGGGGCGGTCAGGCCGGACACCCGGAACCCGTCGGTGAGCACATAACCAGGGTGCACCGCGAGAGCGGCGACAGCGCGCCGCATGCCCTCCAGATTGGCCACATGCACGCCCAGTTCGTCGACCTCGCCGGGGGGAATCACCACGACGCTGCGCGCGAGCGCCCTGGCCACGATCAGGTCATGGTAGTGCTCCCGGCGCTGGAGGGTGAGCAGCTTGGAGTCGGTCAGCCCATCCAGGGTGTGGGCATCGGCTGGCCGCAGCACACAGGCCGCGACGACGAGCGGGCCCGCGCACGCGCCCCGGCCGGCTTCATCCACTCCAGCGACCGGGCCCAGGCCCTTGCGGTGCAGCACCGCCTGCAGGGTCCACATGCCGACGTCCCTGCGTACCACCGCCCTCGGCGGCCGCAGCGGAGCGTGAGTGCCGCGCGTCATGACTTCCCGCGTCACCTCAGCCACGCCTCCGGGCGACCACCCGCTCCCGCAGGGCCCTGCCACCTCGCAGCACCGGCCAGCTCAGCAGCAAGCCAGCTCCCAGGGGCAGGCCGATCAGGGCTCCCAGGGCGTGGGCGCTCGCGGCTTTGACCGTCTGCGGGTCAGGGTCGGCGATGCCCTGCCAGCGCGACAGCGGGAGCACGATCACCCGGGCCTTGCCGATGACGTTGTTCACCGGCACCGTGCCCAGGCGCTGGTCGGCGACGTGGCGGCGCGAATCGGCGCTGTTGTTCCGGTTGTCACCCATCATCCACAGGTTGCCCATCGGGACGGTGATCGGGCCGAACTCCTCCTGCGGCTCGTGCCCCAAGAACTGCGTGTAAGACTCGGTGAGCGGAGCGCCATCGACCATGACCCGGTTCTGCTTGTCGCAGCACTGCACGGTCTGACCGCCGACCGCGACCACCCGCTTGACGAAGTCCCGCTCGTCCGGCGGGGCCAGGCCGATCACCGAACCGGCTTGCTGGAGTCCTCGCACCAGTAAGTTGTCCGAGCGCTGGCTGACGACCTCGCTCCCCCAGGAGTCGGTGCCGCGGAAGACCACCACGTCCCCTGGCCTGGGATCGCGGAACCGGTAGGTCAGCTTGTCGACCAGGACCCGGTCATCGGTGCATCCCGGGCAGCCGTGCAGGGTTGGTTCCATCGAGGCCGAGGGGATCACGTACACCCGGGCGAGGAATGTCTGGATCAGGAAGGTCAGAACCAGCGCGGTGAGCACCAGGATCGGCAGCTCCCGCCAGAAGGAGCCGTTGCCGCGCTTCGACAGGCGATGCCTGCTCGCGCGGCGGCCGGGGAAATCGCTGGGCTTGTCACCGCCAGCGGGTTCGGTCGAGCGAGCCAGGTGCGCCACGTCCTCAGGCTATCGGCACGCGGGCGGTGCCGGGGGATCAGGACGCAGATGGCGCGTCCCGCTTCTCCTTGATCTTCGCCGCTTTACCCCGGAGGTCCCGGAGGTAATACAGCTTGGCTCGCCTCACGTCACCCCGGGTGACCACTTCGATTTTGGCGATGTTCGGGGTGTGCACAGGGAACGTACGCTCCACGCCGACACCGAAAGACACCTTGCGCACAGTGAACGTTTCCCGCACTCCCCCGCCCTGCCGGCGGATCACCGCGCCTTGAAAGATCTGCACCCGCTGCCGGGCACCCTCGATGACCCGGACGTGCACCTTGAGCGTGTCACCGGGACGGAAGTCGGGGATATCGGTCCGCAGCGACTGCGCGTCCAGGGCGTCCAGGGTGTTCATCGTCGAGTCCATCCTCGTCTTCGAATGGTGTACACGTCTTGGGCGCCCGTAACAGGCGCGAGCAGCGGTGCCGGCGCCGGGCACGGACTTCCGCCCTGAGGGCAGCCCGCGCCGTTGCCCCGCTGTGGCAACCAGTTTAGTGTGGCAGATCCCGCCGCCCGTCTCGAAACCGGGCGGTCTGTCTCTAGCCAGGCGGGGTGGCGAACCGCTCCAGCACGGCGCGGTCCGCGCTGTCCAATGCCTCCGGTGGCAGTGCCGCGAGCAGCTCGGGGCGCCGCAGTGCGGTGCGCTCCACAGCACGGTCCCGGCGCCAGCGGGCGATCGCCGCGTGGTTGCCAGAGCGCAGCACCGCGGGGACCTCCCTGCCGCGCCATACCTCGGGGCGGGTGTAGCAGGGCCCCTCCAGCAGGCCGTCGGAGAACGAGTCGTGCCGCGCTGATTCGGGGTTGCCCAGCACCCCGGGGAGCAGCCGGGCGATGGCCTCGACCATCACCAGCACCGCCGCTTCACCGCCGACGAGCACGTAGTCACCGATCGAGATCTCATCGACGGTGACCCGCTCAGCCGCGTCGTCGATCACTCGCTGATCGATGCCCTCGTAGCGGCCGCACGCGAACACCAGCCGGGGCTGCTCCGCCAGCTCAGCGGCACACCGCTGGGTGAAGGGCGCTCCGGCGGGGCTGGGAACCACCAGCCGTGGCGGCGGATCGCCGGCGAGCACTTCGTCCAGTGCCTCGCCCCAGACATCAGGGCGCATCACCATGCCGGGTCCCCCGCCATACGGCGCGTCGTCCACCGAGCGATGCACGTCATGAGCCCAGTCCCGCAGATCACGCACCGTGAAATCGATCAGGTTCCGCTCGATGGCACGGCCGAGCAGCGCCTCCCGGACCGGGGCCAGGTATTCCGGGAAGATCGTCACGACCTGGATCAGCACGGCGCGGGCACGTCAGTCGAGCAGGCCGGTGGGCGGATCGAGCACCACCCGGCCAGCGGCGAGGTCCACCTCGGGCACGATGGCCCGCACGAATGGGACGAGCACCTCACCCTGGCCGGTATCCAGCACCAGCAGATCGCTGGCTGGAGCATGGATGACCTCCCGCACCGTGCCCAGGACGGCACCGCCCGGCTCGACGGCGGTAAGGCCCTCGAGCTGGTGGTCGTAGAACTCGTCGGGGTCATCCAGATCGGGTAGCTGCGTGGCGTCGACGCGCAGGGTGTGGCCGCGCAGCTCCGCGGCCGCTTCCCGGTCCGCCACGCCGGTGAATCGCACCAGCAGGGCCCCCCGGTGCGGGCGGACAGCCTCGACGGTGAGGGTGCGGCCGGTGTCGCTGCGGAGCTGGGAACCCGGCGCGAAGCGCTGTTCGGGGAAGTCGGTGCGCACCTGAACCGTGACCTCCCCGCGCAATCCGTGCGGGCGGCCGATCCGCCCGACCACTCGCTGGGTGTCCCCGTCAGTCATGCTCCGCGCTCAGCGGTCGGTATCGACGACGTCGACGCGAACCCCACGCCCGCCGATACCGCCCATCACCGTGCGTAACGCCGTGGCGGTGCGGCCGCCCCGGCCAATCACCTTGCCAAGATCATCGGGATGGACATGCACCTCAAGGGTGCGGCCCCGCCGGGTGGTTACCAGTTGGACGCGCACATCATCGGGATTGTCCACGATCCCCCGCACGAGATGCTCCAGCGCGTCCGCCAGCATGCTCACACCTGGCCGCCCGCTTCCGCCTCCGGCGCGGCCGTCTCGGCGGTCTTGGCTTCTCCCTTGTCGGTGCCGCTGTCCGCTTGGCGGGCCGCCTTCTTGCGGGGCGTGGTGGCCTCGGTGGTCGGTGCCTCGCCCGCCTGCTGGAGCGCCCGGTTGAACAGCTCCGCCTTGTCCGGCCTGGGCTCGGCCCGCTGCAGCGTGCCCGCCGCGCCGGGAAGTCCCTTGAACCGCTGCCAGTCCCCGGTGAGCTGAAGAATGTGCTGGACCGGGTCAGTAGGTTGAGCCCCCACGCCGAGCCAGTACTGCACCCGCTCTGAGTCGACCTCAATGAGGCTGGGTTGCTCCTTGGGGTGGTACTTGCCGATCGTCTCGATCGCCTTGCCGTTTCGGCGGGTACGGGCGTCGGCGACGACGATCCGGTAGTACGGCTGGCGAATCCTGCCGAGCCGCATGAGCTTGATCTTGACAGCCACGGGTCGAGCTACTCCTGTCAACGCGCGATATTCAACGGTGAGCGCGCCCGGCCTGTGGTGGGGACACGGACCGACGGTGCTCGCGAGGTCAGTGGTCGCGGCGTGTTGAGAGGACCCGCCGTGACAACAGCGACTCATTGTGCCAGACCATCCCAGCTGCCCGTATACCCGTCCGCACTCGGCTGGTGCCCCGGGCACGGGGATACGACACACCGGGCAGGGGGACGCGACACGCCGGCTTAGGCGCCTCGGGTGAGGTAGAAGAGCCCGATCGCGGGCAGGAGGTTGTTCATCTGGTGGGCGACGATGCTGGCCAGCAGGTTGCCGGTGAGCAGGCGGGCGAGTGCGATGGGCAGGGAGATCACCACGAGAAGCGGGGCGCGCAGCAGCTCGGTGTGGGACCACGCGAACAGGGGGTGCGCCAGGGAGAACAAGATCGTGGTGAGGCCGAGAATCACCCAGCGGTTCCAGCGCCAGTGCTCCATGGCCCGCCACAACGCCCCCCGGTAGACCAGCTCCTCACACGCGGGCGCGATCAGCCACACCGCGAGGAATAGCGTGAACGCCCACCCGAATGGCAGGCGCAGATCGTGAAACACCTCCCCCACTGCGGAGTTCGCCTGGTTCTCACCGACCACCCGCGCCCACAGCACCGATGCTGGAACGGTCACAGCTAGACCGAGTAAACCCAGGCCTAGCCCGATGGCCGCATCGGAGACTTTCCAGCGCACCGCGAGCTGGCTTCGCAGCCGCTGGCGCGGACTTCCCTGGCCCACGATCACGGCGCCGATGAGCGCCACCAGGCCAGCCGCCACCGTGGGTACCACGAGCGCGGT
>DASTBN010000520.1:0-10061 GCA_035712045.1 Pseudonocardiaceae bacterium | reverse complement strand
TGGGCAACGTGAAGACGATCGCCGGGCACGCCGAGGTCGTCATTCCTGCGGTCGAGCACATCAACCGGACCGGCGGAGTGGTGTCCGGCGCGCTGCCACTGCTCTACGGCGGCGCGGAGAAAATTCAGGCCAAGCTGGCGGCGCCGGTTCCGCCACCGGTCAACGGGCACACCAACGTGCCGGCCTCAGGTCGGCGCCGGTCGCGCCTGATGGACACTGTGGGCCTGAAAGGAACCCGCACGCACCACTGACCTCACAAGTGCTTGGGCAGTCCTCCATCGTCGGTAGCTGGAGAACGTGTTAAGTGCAAAAAGTGGGTGGTAGAGAGCCAGTCCCGGTTCTCTACCACCCACTTTGCTATTGCGTGCGGTATTAAATGGGTGCCTCGTCGGGGCCACGCTGTGAGAGTGGCCCCGTCAGCTCAGATTCATAGCTGCCGATCCAGTGGTCATCCCACGCCTTGTCGTACTTGACTTCGTTGCAGTGCGGGTTGTAGATCGCGGCGAGCTCTTGAGTGATCTCTTCGCGGTGCGCCCTGGACCAGTGCGCGACCTCGTAGGTGCAGATGTGCAGCTTCCACCGGGAACCCGCGCGAGCGATCCAGCAGTTCGCCCTCGGATGCTTGAACGGAAAGCCAGCCTTGGCCATATTGTCGGCGTGCCCGACATAGATCACCGCGTAGTTTTCGGGTTTGTTCTCGGCGTCCGGTTTGTACATGATAGCGAAAACCGCCGGCCGCTCTGGGGGTGTCCAGCCCCCGAGGATCCGTGGCCCCTCGAACGAGTAACCAGCGAGCGATCCCAGGCGAATCATGTTTTCCTCATCTCAGACGTCGTCCGCGTCGTCCTCTTCTTCACTGATCGCTTCGACACGAACGATCGGGTAGACCGGCAGCCCGGCCTTCCGGACGGCGTCGGCGAAATGCTCCTTGCCCTTTTCGATCGCTTCCTCGCGCCCGTTGGCGAACACCACGACCTGCGCGCCGTACCGGTTGGTGCCGATGCCGGTGGCGATGCCGCACAGCGGGGCGACCGCGTCCGCCAGCTCGACGACCTCCTCGGTCTTCATGATGCGATCGCCCTCGGCTTCGATGCCGACGCTCCATCTCATCAACATGGCGAGCCTGCCCCTTCTAACCGAGCTTCGGAAGCAGCGTAGCGAGTTCTTCCAGGCTGCTCAGATCGTGACCGGACAGGAGCACGTCGATGTGTGGCTGCGCGGCTATCATGCCGACGGTCTGCGGCTGATAGTCAGGGTTGTTGCCCTTGTGCGGGTTCATCCACACGATGTTATGGCACAGCCTGGACAGCCGCTCCATGGAATCGGACAACAGCTCGGGGTCACCCCTGTCGAGGCCATCAGAGCAGATCACCACCACCCCGCCGCGGCAGATACCCCGGCGGGCCCAGACCTTGACGAACCTGTCGATCGAGTCGCCGATCCGGGTACCGCCCTCCCAGTCGACCACGAGCTTGGCGGCGCGCTCGAGCGCTTCGTCCGGTTTGCGGGTTTGCAGCGACTTGGTCACGCAGCTCAGCCGGGTTCCGAAGCAGAACACTTCCACGCGCTGGGCGGCCCGCTGGGAGGCGCCGCGCTTGGCTGAATAGGCGAACTGCAGCAACGCACGGGAGTAATCGGACATCGAGCCGGAGACGTCGAGGATGAGGATCAGCGGCCGGAGCCGCATCCGCCGCCGCCGCCAGTACAGGTCGACCATCTCACCGTTGGTGCGCAGCGATTCGCGAATGGTCCGGCGCATGTCGGGCCGCCGCCCGTCCACCGCGGTCCGGGTCCGCCGGGTGCGGCGTTTGGGAGGGGTCAGCTTGACCCGCGCCATGATCCGCCGGATCGCGGCCAGCTCCTCGTCGGTGCATTCGCCGAATGACCGGTGTTTAAGGGTTTCCACGTTCGAGGCCATTAGCCCGAGGAGCTGTTCCTGCTCCTCTTCCTTGCCCGAGGGCTCCTTGGCCGGGAGCTCGAACGCGGCCTCGGCCTCGGCCGCCGCCGACGCTTTGATCTTCAGCATTTTCTGGACCGGGTTGTCCGAGGCCAGGAAGTACGCCCTGAAGACTTCGTCGTAGACCGGGACATCCTCGTGCCGGACAATCATGGTGGTCCGGCCCGCCCAGTACAGGTCAACGAGGTCAGTGGGATCGAGCGGGGCCATGGCCGCGCAGTAAGTCAGGATGTCACCTGAGCCGACGGCCAATCCTTTCGCGCGCAAGGCGCGACCGAAGTCGACGAGCACCGTGACGAAGCCGCTGGATGGCATCGCGCTTAGCCGGATTCACCAGATGTGTCAGGCACCGGAAGTCACTTCCCTGAGGTTGTCCCGCACCAATTCGAGATCGTCACGATCTTTGATGATCGAGCCGAGGGTGACGTCGGCTACCTGGGGGCTGAGCCCGGTTTCGCCAAGAAATGCCAGGGTGCGGGACCAATCAATGGTTTCGGCTACACCGGGTGGTTTGGCGAGATCCATCTCGCGGAGCCGGTTGACCGCCGCGACCACCTTCTGGGCGAGCGTCGCGGACACCTCGGGTGCCTGAACAGTGACGATTTCCACCTCACGATCAGGAGCTGGGTAACCGATCCAGTGGTACATGCAGCGCCGTTTCAGCGCATCGTGCAGATCCCGGGTCCGGTTGGAGGTCAGGATCACCAGGGGAGGCCGTTCGGCCTTGATCGTCCCGACCTCGGGGATACTGATCTGGAAATCGGAGAGCACTTCGAGCAGGAACGCCTCGAACTCGTCATCGGCGCGGTCGACCTCGTCGATCAGGAGCACGGCCTGGTCACCGCATTGGATGGCCTGCATCAGCGGCCGCTCCAGCAGGAAGCGCGGGCCAAACAGCTTCTCGACCGCTTCCTCACCGCCGACGTCCTGATTCGAGAGGGCCCGGATGTAGAGCAGCTGACGGGCGTAATCCCACTCGTAGAGGGCCTGGTTCGTGTCGATGCCCTCGTAGCACTGCAGCCGGATCAGTTTGCGGCCGAATACCCGGGCCAGTACCTTGGCGATCTCGGTCTTGCCGACGCCCACCTCGCCCTCGAGGAGGATAGGCCGCTGCAAGGAGATCGCCACGAATACCGCCGTCGCCAATCCTCGATCCGCCAGGTAGTTTCCCTGTCGCAGCGTCTCGGTCAGTTCCCTGACGGTACTGGGATAGTTCATTGGATCGGTCTCCTCGCTGATGCCAGCCGCTGCCATGCGCGAAAGCCGCGGGCACGCCGACTACCGTAGAGTGTTACCCGTAGGGTCCGCGCGTCCCGCGCTCGGACCCCACGGATCCTTAGTTGATGGAGTCGAACCCGCGCTCGTGCAGCTGCATGGCGTTGACGTAGGACGTCGTCTTCCTGACGCCGACGGTGGGCGGCGCTGTGTCCTGACCCTGGCGGTACGAGGTGGTGCGACTCGAGTCCGTGGGCTTCGCGAGGGTGTCTTCGGTTTTCGCCTCGGGAATCTTGCGTCCGAACATGGCATGTTCTCCTTCTGTGCGAGGGTTTACTCGTTGGGCTCGGATGGGCCGAAAATAAGGTCCCGGACGCTACCGGTCTGAGTGCTCAGCTTGCCTTCTCGCTCGAGTCTCGTCTTCCACGCGGTGCGCACATTGTTGCCCACCGACTGCTGGGCCTTCGCGGACGTGTCGCCGCTCTCCGCAAGGCCTCCGAAGCCGACGTTGTCCATGTTCTTGCACGCTTTGGTGTTGCCGCAGGCCTCATCAAGAGCGGCGCTCGTCTGGCCCTGTGCGCTCCAGATGCCGCGCAGCGCTGAGAGCGCTTGCTGGCCTTCCTCAGGCAGGCCCGCTGTCGGTTTTGCGTTCTTGTCGTCTTGGCTCATGTCCGCGCACCCTCTCCGATGCAACTGGTCGGGGTAGATAGTGAAACCGTACCTGGCGCAGACCGTTCATAGGAACGCCTGCGCCACTATCGGTCGCGATCTCCGGCTGGGCCCTATGATCGCGTTGCCTCCTCAAACCTGCGGCCTGCCTCGTCCCAGTTCACCACATTCCAAAAGGCGTCGATATAGTCAGTGCGCGAGGCCGGGTAGCGCAGGTAGTAGGCGTGTTCCCACAAATCGAGCCCGAGGATCCGGGTCTCTTCCGCGGTGAGGGGGGAGTCCTCGTTGGGCAGGTTGTAGGCCAGCAACCGGCCGCCGATCAGCACCAGCCAGGTCCAGCCGCTGCCAACGTGCGCTGAGGCCAGGCTGGAGAACCGCTCCTTGAACGCGGCGAAGGAACCGAACTCCTCGGTGAGCGTCTCGGCGAGCGGGCCAGAAGGCTTCCCGCCACCATCTGGGCTCAAGCTTGACCAGAAAAAGGAGTGGTTCGAGTGCCCCCCGCCGTAGTTGCGCACCGCGTTGCGGCGATCGTCAGGGACCTTCCCGATGTTCCGCAGCAGATCATCGACCGGTTGATCGCCGGTGACGCCGGGGCCCGCGGTGCGCGTCAGCGTCGTGTTGAGCTGATCGACGTAGTGGCGATGATGCCTGCTGTGGTGCAGCTCCATGGTGCGCGCATCGAAGTAGGGCTCGAGCGCGTCGTATCCGTACGGCAGGTCGGGAAGGCTGTAGGCGCTCATCGGCCTCTTCCTGAGCTGGGACTCTCATAGTCCGTGGTTGACCATCGTACACGGGAAGTACGTATCCAGCCCGGGATCGGTTCGGCCATCTGGCCCTATGGCGGTGTGTTCCGCGCTCACCCGGGCGATCGGCGGTCACGGGCGCACGATGACCGGTCTTTCTGAGGACGGTATGCGGCATATGGCGGTACGGCCGCGGGCATGTGGAGTAACGCGCCGCTCTTCGTCGCTGCCAGCACGCTGGTGAGCGCGGGCGGGGACCGAGGTTTCTCAGGTACGGACAGGCCGCTGACCCAGCGTCGTAGTCTCCGCCCCGGTGAGGGCCGGAGTACCAACGCCCGCGCCGCCTGCCCGCGGCTTGCCCATCGGGTACGCCCTGGCAGTACACCTCCTGGTTCGGCGTGCGCAGCGCTGGTACACGCTCGCGCGGACGAACGTCGGGGCCCCTTGTCCCGCTCACCGACACTGATTCGAGAGAGGTGCGCTGGTGATTTCCCGCACACCACGCTACGTCCGCTGGAGCCTGGTCGCCGTTGTCTCCGCACTGCCACTCGCGCTGATCGCTCCCTGGCAGGCCCAGGCTGGCCCCGGGCTGGCCAGACCAGCGGACGTCACCGCCCGGACGGCAGGCGCTGTGCCGACGACCGGCGTGCCCGCGGCTGAGCGTGAGGCGCAGATGGACGACCCCGCTGACGCGGTGGCGGGCCCGGATCCCAACGCGGCCCCGGAACCAGATCCGGCGATGAAGGGCAAGAACAACGAGCGGCACCGCATGCTGGTGGAAGCGCCGGACGGTGGCGGTGGCAAGAACCCTAACCCGAATTGCACGCTGATCGTGCCGAATGACCCGCTCAGCGCGCAGGGCTTGGCCACTCCGTACCAGCTGGTGGCCACGAACCGGCGCAACGGCCCCTGCCGTGAGAACAACATCAATCAATCGGCGTTCGTCGAAGCCACGATCATTGACCCGGCGACCGGCGCGCTGGCCGTCTACCGGCCGCTGGTCATCGACCAGGGCACCCAGCCGGGGGCGCCTCCCGTCGTCCCGAAGCTGACCCCCGGTTCGGTGGTCGGGCTGTGGTTCGGCTTCCAGGGCACCACGCTGAGGCTGGCTGGCGCCTCGGGCGGTTGCGTCAACGGGCTGCCAGGCTCGCCGTTCGGGCAGTTCGCCTACTGCGGTGCCCCGGAGTTCTTCAGGGCGGCCAACGCGGCGATCGCCGAGGGCAAGCTCAAGGTGCCGCCGCTGGGCACGGGCCGTGACAACCAGCCCTGCCCGAGCACCCGTGACTTCGCGGTGGTCGACCAGGACCAGAGCGATAACCTCACGACCAAGTACCTGGCACTGCGTAACGGGCGGACCGCGCAGGACACCCCGGCGAACGTCGCCGCGCTGCAGGCGACCAGGGTCCTGAAGAATGCCAGCGACAATGGGTTGCTGAGCGGGTTCATCGACCCCGCGCTGGGCTGTACTCCCTTCACCGCCCCCGACATCACCGCTGGCGGGGTCCCCGTGCCGTCGCTGGCGCTCAACGAACTGCAGGCCGCCGCCGCGAACACCACGCCGATGGCGCTCATCCCGCCCAATGACCCGATGGCGCAGGTCAAGGCCAGGCCGAGCATGGCCAAAATCAACCTCTACCGGGCCGGAGTGAACCAGCCGCCGGTGAACCCCGCAGTCGATACCGCCCGGGCCTACTGTACCAACCTCGCCACCATCGCCCCGGCACGGCTGCGCCTGGACCGGCCGCTGTTCATCGGCGCCCCATCCCCGGACCCGGCTGCGGCCAAGAACCTGTTCACCTTCCTCGTGCAACGGCTGAAGGCCGCCTTCGCGGACCTGAAGTGCACCCCGGTCCGCAACAAGCGCTGACCCCGCCTCGCGCACGCGAATCCGGCGCCACCGACATAGCCTGGTCGGTGGCGCCGTCCGTGAACTCGACGAAACCGACCTCCTGAGTGCGCTGACTCCAGGGGGAGCCCGGCGGAAGCTCACGTGTTCATTACGTCCCAATTGTGGAGGATCAGCCGCTAAGGGGGTATACCTGGTCACGGAGGTCACGATTTGATAACGGCCGGATCGGGGGCGATCCTATCCGTCAGGGATCCCGTATCCGTGTCAGCCGATCAGGGTCGGCGAGACCACTGGAGGTGGCAGATGCGTGTCAGATTGTGGGACATCCTGGCTCCGGGCGGGCGGCGGTGAACGTCCTCACCATCGGCCGGCGGGGACGTTCACCCCGGCCAGTACTGCTCGCGACGGCCCGGTGGCTGGGGGTGGTTCTCACCGCCGCCATGGGACTGATTCACGTGTGGCTGTGGTTTCAGGGCTATCGCGAAATACCGGTTATTGGTGCGCTCTTTATGATCAATGCGGTATGTTCCGCCGCGCTGGTGGCGGCGTTGCTGGCGGCCCCGGCTCGCCTGCGCCGGGCCACGGCCGCCCTTGCCGCCTTTTTCACTGCGGGAACCCTGGCGGGCCTGATCGTCAGCCTGACCATTGGGCTATTCGGGGTGCACGAGTCATTCCACGCTCCCCTGGTGCCCACCACCCTGATCGTGGAGTCGGCCGGGGCGCTGGTGCTCGGGCTGACCGCCCTGCTGGCAGGGTAGCCGCAGCTGGTGACCACCGGTCCTCGCGCTGCTGCGGGCGGAATCAGTGGTAGTGACCACTACCGGTGTGGGCGATGCTCCGTATGCCGTTCCACAGTTTTTCGATGATCCCGGCGACCTGGTTGCCCGCTGGCTCGATCGCGTCGTAAATATAGGGGCCCAGTAGCTGGATGAGCAGGAGGATCAAGACGAGTACGACGAAGAAAGTGAGCACCTTCTCAATTGACTTGACCATCATGCTTCCTTCCTGCACGGGCGTTCGATCGGGTTGGAGGGCTCGCTTGGAGCCGGGTGGGCCAGGAGCACGGCACTGAGCGTCGCCGGGAAGCGCTCACCCCGATCGCCGTGCGTAATCACAGACTCTAGGGTACGGCTTGCGTCCAGATCCGTACGCACCGCGACCGAGTGATTCCCTCGCGGAGCGACTCTGGCTGAGTCCTCGCCGTCAGGGTGACGCGGCGTCCCGGGCGTAGGCTGGGCGGCTTGCCATTGTGACGGGTGTGGGGGAGGGCCATGTACCCGGGTGGCCGGCGGCCCCGGCCAACATGGGTGCGCTCGCGGCCGGGACGGATGCGGCGATCGGCGATTGGCTTCCCGCCGAGAGGACCGAGGGCGCGGGACCCACGATGCTGGCCGGGCCGACGAGCGGTGGCGCGGCGATGCGCGGCGGGGGCCCGGTGCGTCCGTGACTGATGATGGTCATAACGCCCAGTATCCCCATGCAGGCGATGACAAAGCAGGCCGGGAGAGCTCTCACCGCCCGGGGCGGGCCTGGCAGACCGATTTGGCGCCGATGACAGACAGTCGCCGCCGCATCGCGCAAATAGGGGTCTGTGCCGATCCAGGCAATCAGTTCGGTGGCGGGCGGACCAGAGCCGGCCTTTCGATGGTGGCGGGGTGTCAATCCAGGCACTTCTGACTCTCCGAGTGCGTCAATCCCACCTCTTCTCCCTGGATACGCCCCTCCGGCGGCGCTGCGGCGGCGTGGTTCTGTCGGCCAGGTGAACTCTGAGCGATGCCCCTCGTGATCGGAAACTCCGTCCCCTCTTCATCGCCCGGACTCCTAATTGTTGCTAGGAGTCAGAATCATCACCCGTTCGTGTGTCCGCAATAAGGCTGACACCGAAGGGAGATCTCTATGTCGAGTCGGATTCCGCGTGCCCGCGTTATCGGCGTTGTGGCCGCCGCGGGTGCCGTGGGCGCGCTCACCCTGAGCAGCGTCGCGCAGGCTGGCCCTGGCGGCCTCTTCCCGCCGGATTTGACGAATGTCCCGGTGGCCAACACCAAGGTGCCGGGTTTCAGCGCGCCCACGTTGCTCTCGCCTGAGCTCGCCCAGGTCGTCGTGGCGCAGGGCTCATCCAGGCTGGAGAACGGCACACCGGCGGTACCGTTCTACGGTTATGACGGCAACGGCCCGCTGCTGCCCGCCCCAGGCGATCTGCCCAGCCCGACCCACCTGGCCGAGGCGTCCAAGACCGAACCGGACAAGAACACTTACCTGCGGATAGGGGGCCTGCATGGCGCGGATCCGGCCTACGACTACGGCACTCACTTCCTCTTCCAGGGTCATGAGGCTGGCAGCCCCGGGTACATCACGCGGATCAACCTCGACGCGGACGGGCCGCACCGGGTGAGTTTGCTGGCCACCACGGACACCGCGGGGGCCCCGCTGCCCAACTTCGATGGGTCCATCTGGGACCCCTGGGCGAAGCGGCTGCTCTTCACCGCCGAACTGGGCAACACGGGCGGTGTCTGGCAGGCCACCCCCGATGTGAACTCGACGGTTCAGGACATCTCGGCGGCGCTGGGCCGGGGCGGCTACGAGGGCATCCAGAACGATTCGGCCGGGAACCTGTGGATCGTCGAGGATGTCGGCGGCGCGACGGTGCCGGGTGACAAAGCCAGGATCCCCAACAGCTTCCTGTATCGCTTCGTGCCCGTGAATCCCAGCGATCTGACCAAGGGCAAGCTGCAGGCCCTGCAGGTTTTCTCCAACACCACGCACACCCCGATCACCTTCCAGCCGATCGACCCGGCGCACCCGAGCGGCAACGCCTTCTCCGACGATCAGAAAGCCCTGCACACCTTCGGTCTCTCCTTCGACACGAAATGGGTGACCATCCACGACACCGCCACCGACCCCTCGGGGGTGCCCTTCGACGCCAACGCGCTCGCCAAGGCGGCCGGCGCGACGCCGTTCAAGCGGCCGGAGAACGGCCAGTTCCGCCCGCTGAGCGGCTTCCGGGAGTTCTTCTTCGATGAGACCGGAGACACCAATGCCGACAGCACCGCCAACGCCGACTTCGGCGGCTGGGGGAGCGTGCTCAAGCTGACCCAGTTCAGCCCGGTCGCCGATCAGGGCAAGCTGTCCCTGTTTTACAAGGGCGACAAGGCGCACGCCGCCTTCGACAACGTCGCGTTCGTCGACGCCAACCACATCGCGTTCGTCGAGGACGCCGGTGACACGCTGCACACCCAGCGCAACGCGCTGGACTCCGCTTATCTGTTCGACGTGACGCGCAGCTACGCGAACGGCCTGCAGCCGCTGCGGTTCCTGGCTCAGGGCCGGGATGCCTCAGCGACGATCGATTCCGGTTTCTCCGGGCTCGCCGGCTTCCAGAACGACGGTGACAACGAGATTACCGGTATTCACGTCTCCGACGGTGACCCGAGAATCGGCGGGATCCTCGGCGCCAAGCTCCCGCTGCCGTTCCTCCTCGGGTGGCGGATGTTCTACACCCAACAGCACGGCGATAACCCAACCTACGAGATCATTCCAGCACCAAGCGGTGACTCGAGCGTGGACTGGAGCTGGGGCTCCTGACACCCGGGGTCTGGAGACCCCTGGCGTGGTGATCCACCGGTGGGGT
>DASTBN010000519.1:0-2740 GCA_035712045.1 Pseudonocardiaceae bacterium | reverse complement strand
TTGTGCGGCGCGTAGCTCGCCGGTGGGGTCGATGAGGATCAGCCGGTGGGTGCGGCGAAGCGGAAGAACTGGCCCAGTCCGGTGAGCCGGGACTTGCGGTAGGCCGGCTTGGTGGCCAGGAACGCCTCGACCGCGGTGACGTCCACGCTGGCCCAGTCGCTGATATCTCGGTGCTGGACAAGGAAGATCGCCAGGTCCCGGATGGTGGCCAGGTGATGTTCGATGGTGCTGTCGCCGCGCGGTCGGGTGCCGGCGCGGCGGGCTCGTTGACGAGCGTGCAGCAGGGATTCGGTGAACGCGGCGACCGCCGGACGCAACGGATCGGGGACCTGGTCGATACGGCGCTGGCGTCGCCCGGCGGCGAGTTTCCCGGCCTGGTCGGTGGGCAGCGCCAACCCGCGTGGGACGAGGAAGTCCTCCAGTGCGCGGGCCAGGCTGCCCATCGAGCGGCCCGGCCGGCGAGCTCGCTCCAGCAGCGTTTGTGGGTGCACGGCCGGGTCATCGCGCAGCAGCCGCCCCAGACCGCTGATGAGCACGCAGGCCCGGCCGACGCAATGCCGCCCGGCGGTGAACGCGGCGAACTCACGCAACCACGCCGGCGGGTTGTCCAACTCGGCGGCGAGGTTGGTGGCCTGCACGAACGGCCGGTCCGGATGGCGCTGCCAGCAACGCTCGCACAACCCGAGCCCGGCGTGCCCGCGCAGCTGCCCGCACTGCGCGCATACCCGCGGTGGTTTCCTCGGCGTCGGTGGCCGCGAGCAGGGACCGCACCACCCGGTCGTCTCGCGCAAGTATCCCGGACGGGCGCAGCGCGGACAGGTGCGCTTGGCTGCCGCGGCCGCCCGGCGCCGCCGGCAGGTCAGGCAGTAGGAGTCGCGGCGGCGGCGCACGATGGCGCCGCAGTCGGCGCACCCGCGCGAGCAGGTCCGGCAGCGTCCGGTATCGCCGGACAGCTCGCGGCGCTGACCGCAACCGGGACAGTCGGACATGGCCGCCGCGGCCAAGGCCTGACGCCAGCAATAGCAGCACAACTCCCGGCCCAGCCGGCCAACCGCCCGGCCGCACCGGCGGCAGTCGCGCTGCTTCTTCACAGCGGCGGCATCGACCGGCCGTTGCTGCCCGCGGCCTTCTTCGCCGCGGGCGTGACCGGCGACGGGGTGGCCGTAGAGGTGGCCTCGACCGGGGTGATGTCGATGTCGAACAGGTCATCGGGAGTGCACTGCAGAGCGGTGCACAAGGCGATCAACGTAGACAGCTTGATCTGGCTGGGTTCCTTGGTGAACAGCGCCGACACCGACGCGCTGGACAACTCCAGCCCAGCCTTCTCCGCGAGCAGCCGCCGCAGCTGGGTACCGGTCCACACCTCCCGCTGGGCCGCGGCCATCCGCAACCGCCACCTAATCCGCATCCTCATCCTCACCGTTGCTGGCTTGCAGCGCGGTCAGCGTTCCCGACACCGCCCGGCGATAGGCATCCTCAATGAACGTGGCCGAGGGCCGGACATACCTCATCGTCGAGCCAACCGTCCAATGCCCAAGGAGCTGCTGGATGGCCACCAAGTCCACGCCGCGTTCGTAGTTATGCGTGGCGCACGCCCGGCGCAGCCCATGCGGGCTGAACCGCTCGCTATCAGCACAGCCTTCCAACGTGTGCAAATACCGCAGCCGGTTGCGAATCGTCCCGCGGTTCAACGGCCCGCCGCTCTGCTCGCAGAACAACACCGGCGAGGCCGGCAGCTTGGGCCGCACATCGGACAGATACCAGCGCAGAATCAGGTCCAGCCCATCGAGCATCGGCACCCACCGCGGCCGCGGACCCGAGGTGCGAGCACCCTTGCCAAACCGCACATGCAGTTTACCGAACGGCCCGCGTCCGAAGTGGACATCAGAGATGTCCAGCAACGACGCCTCTTCCGAACGCAACCCGGCGTGATATAGCGTGCGGAACAACGCGTAGTCCCGCCCAGCCGGGGCATACTTACGGGCCGAGGCGATCCGATCCTTCAGGAAATCGAAAAACGCATCCACCCGTTCCGTCGCAGGCGGCGGCAGCTCACGCGGGGAGTCACCGCCGACATGCCGGGAGGCGTTGAACTCATCCACCGGACACGACAGCCGCACCCCGAACGCGGCCTCGATCTCCACCGCCCGCCGAGCCACCAGGAACCGGTGGAACCCCTTCAACACCTGCACATAGCCACGGCGAGTCGAAGCGGCCAACCCATCGGCGGCCATCGCGCCGACCACCCGATCCACATCATCCGGGGTGGCATCCCACACCGGCTTGCCCAGCGCGGCCAGCATGCGCTCCAGCACCCCGGTGTCGTTGGTGATCGTGACCGGACTGAACCCGCGCACCACCCACGAGGTGACGAACGCATCGACACACTCCAGCTGGAACCGCACCGGGCCGGCCGGCAACTCGGCAGGCACGGCCGAGCTGCCATCGATAACCCGCAGACCGTGATCCACCGCGGCAACCTAACCCACAGGTTCACCCCACCACGGTTATCAAGGTGTCACCTGAACAGGTAGATCTCCACCTCGAAGATCACAAACAACCGCCCGACCACTGTTCGCCCAGCTACCAGCCACACCTCGCCAGAACGAACATGTGCCAGTTGCAGGTGGGTTCGACACCATCATGCCCAAGACCCTGGGTGCGCCATGAGGCGCACTGCTATATCGCCCGCGCAGCGGGCAGAGATGAGAGGAGATATCTCTGGATCTGATGCCTAACC
>DASTBN010000518.1:0-3616 GCA_035712045.1 Pseudonocardiaceae bacterium | reverse complement strand
GGACGGGCAGCGCTTACGGCTATTTCCAGGGGATCGACGGCAACCGGATCGGCGTCGGGTTCCTCGCCGCTGTGCAAGGGGTGATGTTCGGGCTGTTCCAGCTGCTCGCCCAGGCGGCACTGCTGCTGGCTCAGGTGATGTTACGAGTGGTGATCCTGCTCGGCCCGATCATCGGCCTGGTCGCCATCCTGCACCACGACGTGCTCCGGGGGGTCGGCCGTGCGGTCGGTGCCGCGGTACTCAACATCGTGGTGCTCTCCGCGCTGGCCGCGCTGCACACGCTGGTGATGGTCTGGGTGTTCGATCCAGCCCGCAATATCTCGGTGCTCGCGCAGATGCTGCTCGCCGGAATGATCACCGTGGTGATGCTGATGATCGCCCGTCCCATCCGGCGGATGTGGCAGATGACAGAGCTCGCGGTCGGTGCGATGGGTATGGGGATGCCCGCCGCTCCGCCGGGTGTGCTGGCCCGGCTGCGGCAGCGCAAGATGGGCGCCGAGGCGAGCGCGTCGGAGCGGTTCTGGGAGGAAGCCCGGGGCAGCGACGCTGAACCCGGGACCGCCGGGTCTGTTCTGGGCGCTGTGATACGCCCCGAAGCCAGTGCCGTGGTGATGGTCCCGGGGGGGCGGGCCGACCGGGCGAGGAGCATCCCGGCGATTCCCGTCCTCGGCGGTGGCCACTCACCCAGCCCGGACAGCGCCGGTCCGGCCCCGGGAGGCGGGAGCCTGTCACGGCCAGATCGATTGGCCGCACTCTCAGCCGGGTCGAGCGGCACAGGCCGGCCCCGGGCTGGTGAGGACCCGGTCTACGTGCCCTCAGCGCTCAGCGATCCACGCGCGGAACCACGGAGAGCCGACCTGGAGGAGGTGGCCGGTCGGCCGGTGTGGGTCGTGTACCGGCCCTCCGCCGGTCTTGAGGTAGGCGCCGATGGCGCTGGAAACGCTGGCCGCGCCCAGGCTGCCGACTGAGCCGGGGGAAGCGGAGTGCCGATCCGGACCCATCGCGGCCGCGCAGCGGTCTACCGCAAGTTCTGGGGCTGGCCGGTGCGGTCTCCCAGGCATCTCGCGGGGGCGGTGCTGCTTGTGGTGGCACTCACCGCCGGGATCAGCCTGGCACTGCCTGGTAGCCACCGGCATGGCGGGGCCCACCGCATGCACCCGGGCGGCCCGCGGGTCAGCGCTGCCTCCCCGGCGCCGCGACCAGCGTTCGCCGATCCCGGAGATGGGCGGGTGCCCCGTCCGGTCACGCTCACCCCGAGCGCCCCGGCCCCCGCCGCTGCCTTAGCCGCCGCGAGTTCCTGGGTGAACGCGTTTCTCAGTGTCCCCAAGGGGGTCGCCGCAGCTGGATGGGCTGAACAATTACGGCCGTACACCACCGATGATTTGTTTCCAGAACTGCGCACGATCGACCCGGCGAACGTGCCAGTAGCCCAGATCATCGAGGCGCCGCGCACGGTGAGCGTGAGCGGGAGCTCCGCCGAAGTGGACGTTCCCACCTCAGCGATGGTCATGCGGCTGCTGGTCGTCTCCACCCCAGCGGGCTGGCGCGTGGCCAGTTACGAGCGGGCGGGTTGATCCATGCGGCGCTGGCTGGTGGGCTTGCTGGTCGTCGGCTTGCTGGGGAGCCTCTTCGCGGTGGCCGCGATCGCGACCCTGCTCGGGGTTGTGGGTTCCGGTGATCTGACCTTCGGTGCGCCTTGCGGGTCGGTACTGGCGTCCACCGATCCGAGGGACACCCCGCGGGTGGCGGTGCGCGTCGAGGACCTCGATCCCGAACAGCGATCCATCGTCGAGCTCATCATCGCGATCGGCAAGCAGCGCGGGCTGCCCCCGCGGGCCTGGCAGATCGCCATCCAGGCGGGGATGACCGAATCCCGGCTGCACAACCTGCGCTACGGGGACCGGGATTCGCTGGGCATCTTCCAGATGCGCCCCTCGCAAGGATGGGGCACCGTCGCCCAGGTCACCGATCCCGTTTACGAGATCAACAAGTTTTACGACGTGCTCATGGCGGTACCTGACTGGGAAACCCGTCGGCCGGGGGACAGTGCGCAGGCCATCGAACGATCCGCGTTCCCGACGCGCTATCACCAGTGGGAGCCGCTGGCCGTCAACGCGATTGGCGTCGTCGGCGGAGACGTCACGCCTTTCGTCAAAGCGTCCTGTACCACCCCGCTGCCAGCGCCATCTGAGGTCGCGGGGCGGGCGATGCGGTTCGCGTTGGGCCAGGTGGGTAAGCCCTATGTGTGGGGCGGGACCGGGCCGGACTCCTTCGACTGCTCGGGGCTGATGTTACGGGCCTACGAGTCGGCTGGGGTCACGCTGCCCCGGGTGGCCCGCCAGCAGTACTGGGCTGGTGTCCAGCTGCCGGTGCGCCAAGCGCAACCGGGCGATCTGCTGTTCTGGGGGTACGACACGTCGAACCCGGATAGCATCCACCATGTCGCGATGTATCTGGGCAATGGCCGCATGGTCGAGGCGGCGAATCAGACGGTGCCGCTGCGCCAGCGAGCGGTGAGCTTCGACGAACACGAGTTGATGCCGCTCGCGGTCCGGCCTGGGGTGCCGGTCGCGAAGGCCTGATATCTGGAGGTGATGGTGTACACGTCGGACTCGATTCCCCGGCCGGCCGATCGACCGGCTTCGGCGACGCCACTGCGGGACCATCTCGAGCGGGCCGCACTGGGAGTGGACAAGTGTTACGTCGTCTTGCCGCGGTCGCTGGCCGAAGAAATGCCGCTGCCATGGCAGCAGCAGATGGCCTTCCTCATCGACGAGCTACATCGCACCCATGCCGGGCAGCTGTGGCCCGTCTACCGGGTGGTGCCCAGCCGTGCCGAACGGCTGGTCGATCTTGACGAGAGCCAGCTCGCCGAAGCGGGCTACCTGCTGGAGATCGACAGCCACGGCGACCTGGTCTACCGCGACCGAAACGACGCCGTGGTGGCGGATCCGCAGTCCACCGAGGTCCTGGTGCCCTGCGCAGACCCGATACTCCGGCGCCCGCCGGCCGTTGGCTCGTGACTCCAGGATTGGCGGAGCTCACCATCGGAGTGCTCGGGGGTACCGGCGCGCAAGGCCGTGGCCTGGCGTACCGCTGGGCACTCAGCGGGTTGTCGGTGATCATCGGGTCCCGGGACCCGGATCGGGCCGAGCGGACTGCGGCCTCACTGCGGGCGCGCGCCAGTCCGGATGATCGGGTGCGCGGCGCGGACAATGCCGGTTGCGCCGCCGACTCAGATCTTGTCGTCGTGGCCGTGCCCTTCGAGGGCCATGCCTCGCTACTCACCTCGCTGCGCTCACCGCTGGCAGGCAAGATCGTGATCGATTGCGTGAATCCGCTGGGTTTCGACAACCGGGGTCCCTACCCGCTGACAGTGCCGGAGGGCAGCGCTGCCCAGCAGGCCCAGGCTCTGCTACCCAGTTCCCGGGTAACCGCCGCGTTCCACCATGTCTCCGCCGTCCTGCTCGAGGATCCCGATATTCACAGCGTGGACACCGACGTCCTGGTGCTGGGCGACGACCGGGAAGCCACCAACATCGTGTGCGCCCTCGCCGAGTCGATCCCTGACGTCCGTGGCATCTACGGCGGCCGGTTACGCAACGCCGTCCAGGTG
>DASTBN010000517.1:0-2015 GCA_035712045.1 Pseudonocardiaceae bacterium | reverse complement strand
AGGGGTCCCGGTCACGCTGGGGGTAATCCTCGCCCTGTACGCGATCTTGACGGTGGTCTCGATCGGCGTTCCGATGATCATGTCACGGCGGTGGCGGCAGGAACCGCCCGCCGAAGAGGAGGCCGAGCAGGTGCCGTATGGCCCCCCGCCGGCCAGGGCTTCACCCGCCGGGCCCCCGGCACGACCGGCCGTGCCCCCGGCATCCTCTGGCGGGCCGGACGGTCCATGAATCCCTCACCGGAGGCCGTCGCGGTCGCCACGATCCTGTTCGTGGTCATCGCCGCGTACGCGCTGTTCGGCGGGGCGGACTTCGGCGGCGGGATCTGGGACCTGCTGGCGGGCAGCGCCGAGCGCGGCGCGGCCCCACGGGCGCTCATCGACGAGTCCATCACCCCGGTCTGGGAAGCCAACCACGTGTGGCTGATCTTCATCCTGGTGCTGTTGTGGACCGCGTTCCCGCCCGCATTCGCCGCCATCATGACCGCGCTGTTCGTCCCGCTCAGCCTGTCCCTGCTGGGAATCGTCCTGCGCGGGGTCGGGTTCGCCTTCCGGCACACCGCGCAGCGGCTAGGGACGCAGCAGTTCACCGGCGCGTTGTTTGCCGCCTCCTCGCTGATCACACCATTTTTCATGGGTACCGTCGTCGGGGCCGTGGCCACTGGGCAGGTGCCCGTGCACCCGGCCGGGAACGTCCTGGCCGCCTGGACGTCGCTCACCGCCATCCTCACCGGTTTCCTGTTCGCCGCCGCCTGCGCTTACGTGAGCGCGGTGTTCCTCGTCGTGGAGGCCCGCCAGCGTGGGCACCAGGACCTGGTGCGCTACTTCTCGCTGCGCGCCACCGCAGCCGGGGTGGTCACTGGTGCGCTCGCTGGTGGCACGTTCGCCGAATTGTCGGTCAGCTCGACGTACGTCTTCGACCGTCTGACTGGCATCGCGCTGCCGCTGGTGGCGATCTCGATCGCCGCGGGAATCGCCGTGCTGGGCATGCTCTGGCTGCGCTGGTACCACGCCGTTGGTCTGCGGGTAACGGCCGCTATCGCCGTGGCGACCGTGGTGTGGGGGTGGGGACTAGCCCAATACCCCTACCTGTTCCCCACCTCGCTGCCGCTGGCCGCGGGCAGCGCTCCCACCGCGTCCCTGGTCGCGCTATTCGTCGTGGCGGGCCTCGCGGCGCTGCTGGTGGCGCCCGGGTTCGGCCTGCTCTACTACTTGCAGCAACGGGGCATGCTGGCAGCAGACGAGACAGATGCCGACCTGCGGCTGGCCGCCCAGCTTGAACAAGGACTTCCCGGCCAGCCTGCGGCCGCCCCGGCACCGGCCGGGACCCGGACGACGAGGGCGCTGGTGCTGGCCATGCTGGCCATCAGGGCGATCAGGAATGTGTTCTCACCCACACATCGCCCGTGAGTAGGCCACTGCCGTGATCACCGCCATGCAACTCTCCTGCTGTGGCCGGGCGGCCGCAATGCCACCGCCACCCACTTCCACTCGGCCGGTGGATCCCGGTGGTACCCACCCATGGCGACGGCATCATCCGGCGAGGGATCCGGTGATGAGATTCTCCGCAGTGAGGAAGTAGTCGCCCACAACCGGTGTCAACCAACTGCCCGCCCCCGCTGAGGCCTGGTCCGGCCAGCAATAGCTTATTGATACACGCCTCGCCACGCTGACGACGCTCGCGAAGGCCGGGCAGGTCTCATGGTGCAGCGGCGCGGGCTGGATACAGGGAGGTGCCTGGTGAAGGCGATTGTGGTGACGGATGAGGCTGCGGGAACGGCCGGGATGACGCTGGTGGAGCGGCCCGAGCCGGAACCGGCGATAAACGACGTCGTTGTCCAGGTTCGTGCGTCGGGATTCACCTCGGGTGAGCTGACGTGGCCCTCGACCTGGACCGATCGCCGCGACCGTGACCGAACACCGTCGATCCTTGGGCACGAGCTGGCCGGCATAGTCACCGCCCTCGGCTATGGCACGACGGGGCTGTCGGTTGGACAGCGGGTGTTCGGCCTCACGGA
>DASTBN010000516.1:0-9800 GCA_035712045.1 Pseudonocardiaceae bacterium | reverse complement strand
GTGGCACCTACCACGAAAACCAGGGGGAGATTGACGAATACACCGAGGTCATGAACCATCTCCGGGTACTCGCCCTCACCCCCGAGCACTCCACCGAACTCCTCCACCACCGACGAAAGGACCTCCCATGACCCAGCCCTTCCTTGTCGGCGTCACCTGGCGCACAAGCAGCCGAAGCGCCACCCAGGGCGAGTGTGTCGAGATCGCCCATACCCCCACCGCCATCGGGATCCGCGACTCGAAGAACCCCACCGGGGCATACCTGAGCTGCACCCCCACCCAGTGGACACGTTTCCTCACCGGGGTCAAGTCAGGGGAACTTGACCTGCTGTCCTAGCTCTCCAGGCGGCGCGGCATCCCCAGGATGGCCGCTACCGGCTCTCTGTTCCACCCCTAGAACCACTGGAACGATGGGTGCTCGGGGGCGGCGGGGATCGGAGAGGGAGCGGGGGGTGTGGTGGTGTCGAGTCCGATGGTGTTGCGGCGGTGGGTGGCTTTTGAGCTGGCGCGGTTGCGCCGGGATGCGGGTGTGTCGCAGAAGCAGGCGGGGGCCCGGCTGAATCGGGCGCAGAGTCATATCTCGAATCTGGAGCGGGGTCCGGGGGCGAGGGATCGGAGCAATATCCCGGCGCTGGCTGAGGTGGAGTTGTTGCTGGAGTTCTACGGCCGGGGTGATCTCGTTCCGCGGTTTCGCCAGCTGCTGGAGCAGTGCCGGCGTAAGCACTGGTGGGAGGGCCTGCCCTCGGGTGTGATCCCGCCGCTGTTCGATTTTTACCTGGGTCTGGAGGAGGGCGCGGTCTCCATTGAGTGCTATGACGCGCTGACCGTGACGGGGCTGTTGCAGTGCCGGGCCTACGCGGAGGTGCTGCTGCGGGGGCATGGGGCGATGCTGCCTGAGCAGGAGGTGGCCCGCCGGGTGGAGCTGCGCCTGGGCCGCCAGGCTGTGCTGGATCGGCCCGAGGATCCCTTGCGGTTGTGGGTGATCCTGGATGAATCGGTGCTGCACCGGATGATCGGCGGGCCCGAGGTCATGGCCGCGCAGCTGGAGCACCTGCTGAAGGTCAGTGAGCGCCCGGAGATCCAGCTCCAGATCCTGCCCGCGGTGCTGCCCGCCACCTGCGGTGTCCACCCAGCTCTGCACGGATCATTCAGACGATTGACCTTCCCCACCCCCGGAGATCCCGGCCTGGTCTACCTGGAAAGCCGGCTCGGTGGCACCTACCACGAAAACCAGGGGGAGATTGACGAATACACCGAGGTCATGAACCATCTCCGGGTACTCGCCCTCACCCCCGAGCACTCCACCGAACTCCTCCACCACCGACGAAAGGACCTCCCATGATCGAGGCCCCAGCGGTCCAGGTGCCGGTGGTGATGGCCTGCGGTGGTCACCTCGTCGGGGACCAGCCCCGTGCTGGTGAGAAATCCGCTCGGGGATGTTGCGGATCCGGCCCGGTCGGTTACCGGCAGAGTGGGTAGCGTCATAGAACGAACTGTAGGTTTGAGTTCCATGATGCAACTAACTAGTCTGGGTGGTGTGGAACGCAAGAGCTTCGCCAGCATGCACTGCTCGGTGGCCCAGTGCCTGGAGGCAGTGGGGGAGTGGTGGTCGATGCTGATCGTGCGCGACGCGTTTTTGGGCGTGGCCCGTTTTGATGAGTTCCAGCAGCGCCTTGGGATCTCCCGCAACATCCTCAATCAGCGCCTGGTCTGCCTCGTCGAGCACGGTGTCTTGCGGAAAGTTCCCTACAGCGAGCATCCGCCGCGCTACGAATATCGCCTCACCACTAAGGGCGGTGACCTGTGGCCTGTGCTGATTGCCATGCGGCAGTGGGGAGACAAGTACGCCGCCCCCGACGGGCCGCCTGTGCAGGTCGTCCACTCAAGCTGCGGTGAGGTTGTGGATGCGGTGATGACCTGCTCGTGCTGCGGGGAACGCCTGAGTGCACATAACGTGAGGGCGGTAGCCGGCCCTGGCGACCTTGACGGCCTGGCAGGGGCTGAGGCGAAGGCACAATGAGCTACTCCGCGGCGTCGCTATCGGGCGTGGACGTTTTGAGAGATCACCCCTTGTTGGCGATCTGGGACAGGGACCTGGCCCATGGCTGACGATCTTTTGGACCTGGCGCTGGCTGCGACCGGTGGCCAGGAACTGTGGAAAACCCTGGGCGGCTTGAGGATCGACATTTCCATTGGTGGCCCGATCTGGGCGATGAAAGGCTGGCCACCGGACACAACGTTCGACCAGGTCATCATGATGAACACGGTCAACGAGCACATCGTGTTCAGCCCGTTTACCCGTGCTGACCGGCGGATGGTCTTCGACGCCGCCACCGACAGCGTCACCATGGAAACTCTCGACGGCCAGCCGGTCGAAACCCTCGCGCCCGCCCGCGCAGCCTTTAAGGGAATGCTGCGCGACAGCGCCTGGGACGCCCGGTACCTGGGTTATTTCATGGGTTATGCGTGCTGGAACTACTTCACTACCCCGTTTCTGTTCACCTATCCCGGAGTGCGGGCTCGCGAAATCCAACCTTGGCATGAGGCCGGCCAAACCTGGCGGCGCCTGCGGGTGCGTTTTCCACCCCAGATCGCCACGCACAATCCCGACCAGGTGTTCTATTTCGACACGCTCGGAATGCAACGCCGCATGGACTACATCGTTGAAGTCAACGGCAGCACCCTGGTCGGCCACTACACCAGCGGCTACCAGAGCTTCGACGGCCTGCTGGTGGCGACGCGGCGGCGGGTCTTTCGCCGCAATCCCGACAACACCGTCAACCTCAACCTGTCCTCGATCACCCTCGACATCCACGACGTCGAGCTGATCCGCCGTGATGACAGACAGGCACCGCCATGACCACCCACGCCACCGCCGTCGATCACCCGTCGCGTCGCCTCATCGTGGCGCTACCCCCGCCATACGACCAGGCCCGCGAGCAGTACGAAACCCTCGTCCCGCAGGTCGATGCCGCTCGCTTCTTCCAAATGGCCTCCTGGCAAGCCACGCTGGAACTTGCTGCGATCAACGCACCGCATGGGTTCATGCGCTACTACCGCAGCGACATCACCGCCGTCATGGCCGGATCCTCGTCCTTGTGGAAAGCCACCCAATATCTGATGGGCAACCACACCATCGCCGAACGCATGTTCCGCCACGACCCCTCGGTCATGCTGCACGCACCACTGCGGACCCTGCTGTATGCCGACGAAGACGGCGACACCCAATTCGCCGTCGATCAACCCAGCCTGTTATTCGCCAGCTACCACAACCTGCGGATCGCCGAGGTCGGCCGCGAGCTCGACGCCCTGCTCGCTCAGCTGATCACCCTGCTCGGCGGTGAGGCACCCGCCCAACTGGCAGCCACCAGCTCGACAGAGTCGAACAGATGAGACCTAAGGGTTGTCGATGATCAGCACACCGGCGTATCTGATCACCGGGGCCGGCGGTGGGGTGGGAGGGGTCAGCCGGCTCGTCGTGCAACGGCTGCTGGCTCATGGACAGCCAGTTCGGGCCATGGTCCACCGCGATGACGCCCGCGCTGACGCGCTGCGTGCCCTCGGTGCCGAGACCGTCGTCGGCGACCTCACTAACCCGGTGGACGTTGCCAGCGCCACCGACGGCATCAGCCGCATGTTTTTCAACATGAGCGTCTCGCCGGACTATCTGGAAGCCACCACCATCGTGTGCGCGGCAGCGCGAGAACTGCCTGGACTCGAGGTGCTGGTCAACATGTCGCAAATGACCGTCTCGCAAATGACGGCGATGAGCACCGAGGAATCCCACCAGCAGCGCCTGCACTGGCTGGCTGAGCACGTCATCGACTGGGCCGCGATCCCGGCCGTGCACATCAGACCCACCGTGTTCCTCGACAACCCGTCGTTCACCCTGCTTGTGGCACCAGCGATCCGCGACCACGGCGTACTGGCGCTGCCGTTCGGACAGGGTCGTACCTTGCCCATCGCCGCCAGCGATGTCGCCGACATGGTCGCCGCCGTTTTGCTCGCACCCCAACACCACCTCGGTGCGGTGTACGAACTGACCGGACCCGCCACACTGGACCTCGATGAACTCGCCGACCAGTACTCCCGCGCCCTAGGACGGACCATCACCGCGGTGCGCGTGCCCTACGACCAGTGGCTCGAGCACCTAGCCCGCGCCGGCCTGAGTGACCATGTCCAGCAGCACATCGCCACGATGGCCACACTGCACCGCGAGGACCGCTACAACCGATCCACCACAGATGTCGAGAAGATCACCGGCCGGGTCGCGCGAACAGTGGAGGACTACGTCCGCGAACGGCATGACCTATTCGGGTGTCCTTCGGACCAGCGCAGCTAGCGGAAGAAAGGATCTGTGGGATTGCTGGATGGTAAAACAGCTGTAATCACCGGTGGCACATCCGGTATCGGGTTGGCCACGGCCCAGCGGTTCACCGAGGAAGGTGCCCGGGTGTTTATCACTGGGCGCCGCCAAGCCCAATTCGATGCGGCGCTGGCGCAGCTGGGTGATCAGGCCCACGGTGTGCGCAGCGACGTGGGGGTGAGCGCC
Organism: Pseudonocardiaceae bacterium; assembly: GCA_035712045.1. GTDB lineage: Bacteria > Actinomycetota > Actinomycetes > Mycobacteriales > Pseudonocardiaceae. The sequence continues at coordinate 5,248 of DASTBN010000516.1, read as the reverse complement.
GATCTGGACCGGCTCTACGCCACGGTGACCCGGTTGGGTCGCGGGCTTGACATTGTCGTCGCCAACGCCGGCGTCACCACCGTGGCCCGGATCGGTGACATCACCGAAGATCAGCTCAACACGCTCCTGTCGACCAACGTGAAGGGCGTGGTGTTCACGGTGCAAAAAGCACTGCCGTTGCTCAACGACAATGCCTCGATCATCTTGATCGGATCCACCACCGCCGAACGTGGCCGAGAAGGGCTCGGAATCTACGCCGCCAAAGGCGGCGGTTCGTTCTTTGGCCAGGACCTGGGCCAACGAACTCAAAGACCGCGGGATCCGCGTCAATGTGGTCGTGGCCGGCTCCACGGCCACACCCGGCAGCGATAATCTAGACGGGCAAACCAACCCGGGCGTTTCGATCGCGCGGTTCCGGGCCGATCGCATCGCCGGTATTCCGCTGGGCCGGTTTGGCGAACCAGTCGAAATCGCCAACGCGGCGCTGTTTTTGGCCAGTGATCTCGCCAGCTTCACCACAGGCTCCAGCCTCACCGCGGACGGCGGCGCTAACCAAGTCTGACCGGCCTCCTCTCGGGGACCCGCGGCCGAAGGAGCGTAATAGTGCCTGCCTTCAATACACATACCGGCGAATGTCTATACCCACAGCGAAAGGAAAGCTCCAATGGATTCTTACTCGAGCCTTCCGAACAAACTGGTTAGGGCCCCCAACGGCATTGACTACGCCTACCGCGACACGGGTGAGGGTGAGATACCGCTCGTCCTGCTCCAGCACTTCCGCGGGAACCTCGACAACTGGGATCCCGCGCTCATCGACGACCTAGCCACGACCCGGCGCATCCTCACCTTCGACAACGCTGGGGTCGGCGGTTCCACCGGAACAACGCCGCACCTCATCGAGCACATGGCACATGACGCAATCGCATTCGTCACCGCCATGGGGTTCAGCCAGGCCGACATCCTCGGGTTCTCCATCGGCAGCTTCATCGCACAGGAGATCGCCCTGATCCGGCCGGCCCTCGTTCGCCGTCTGATCCTTGCGTCCGCGGCCTCCAAGGGAGCAGCCGGCATCCACGGCGGGGCCCCTGAGGTCATCGGGGCCGTGGGCAAGCCGGAAACCAGCCCCGAGGAGTACCTGGATGTGTTCTTCACCCGGTCATCGGCCAGCCGGCAAGCGGGACAGGAAGCACTGAGGCGCATGTACTCCCGGACCGAGGACCGCGACAAGCCCACCACCTGGCCGACCCGCGAAGCCCAGTACGACGCGGTCTGCACGTGGGGAATCCCTGATCACTCCGCGCTGCAGCGGCTGAGCGCCATCCACCAGCCAGTCTTGGTGGCGAATGGAGACAGCGACCCGATGATCCCGCCCCGCTACTCACACCTCATCGCGGGCCTGGTCCCGGACGCCAGCGTGAAGATCTACCCCGACGCCGCGCACGGGTTCCTCTTCCAGCACCACGCCGAGTTCGCCGCAGACGTCACGGACTTCCTAGCCAAGCGCGACAGACCAAAGCGCTGCGGGATCCTCCACCATGTCAGCGACGTCCAGCTCACCAGTAGAGCACCGAGGCCCGTGGCGGCAGGGCGCGGCGCAGTGACACGGATTCCGGCCGGTGATTTGCGTGCTCACCAGAAACCGGATGCGTGGCCCGCACCGTCAGGCCCGGCCGCCGCAGCGGACAGCCAGGCGCGGGAGAAACCGAGGGAAAGGAAATCAAGTGGCCAGCACGCATGTGATCGTCCTGCCAGGCGGCGGGTACGCCACGCATACTCCGCACGAGGCCGAGCCGGTCGCCAGGTGGCTCACCGGGATTGGAGTGCCCGCGAGCGTGTTCCGTTACCCGCTCAACGTGCGGCACCCGATGCCGCTGGAGGCGCTGCGCGCCGAGATCCGCCGGCGCCGGGCAGAAGGTGCCCAGAGCATCGGGCTCATGGGGTTCTCTGCGGGCGGGCACCTGGCTGGGCTGGCCGCCCTTGCGCCCGGGGCCGCGCCCGAGGAGACGGCGCAGTTCATTGTCTTGGGGTACGCCATCACCTCGATGGAGACCGAGACCTACCGTCCTGCCCGGCTGATCCTTCTCGGGGATGACGCCAGCCCGCAGCTGCGCCGCACGACATCGCTAGACGCCCTGGTAACGCCACACTCTCCGCCGTTTTTCATCTGGCATACCGCGGAGGACTCTTACGTGCCTCCCGAGCACTCCTACCGGTTGGCCGCTGCGCTGGCGGCCAGCAACGTCGCCCACGCGGTACACGTGTTCACCCACGACCCGCACAGCCTTGGCCTCGCCCGCGGCGCCGACGAGGCCGCGATCTGGACCACGCTGGTGGAGCCCTGGATCCATGAACAAGCCACCGTGGGGACCTGATGGACCTCAGCGAACAAATTACCTGCTCGCTTTTGTGATCCGCGACTGGGACGCCGACGCTGTTGCATTGACGATAGAGCGAGCGGGATCCTCGCCGCCCAGGAGGCGGAGAAGTAGCGTATCCTGAGGTGCGGCACACCCGGTACGATTATCGGCTCAAATGCCGGGATGGCGGGCCGATCGGTATGACGACCAGCGATCCGCCGAGCTTGCCTCCAGGACCTACGGGCCGACTCGTTCCAGGTGGCATGATGCACTCCGTGCGCCCACCACGGACGACGACGAGGTCTTCATGACACGGACGCCAGTGGCGCCGGTTCTTATCACCGGAGCGACCGGCCGGGTCGGGCGCGTCGTCGTCGACCTCCTCGCAGCCGCGGGCGTACCGGTCCGCGCCCTCACTCGTCGCCCAGAGGGCGCGGCGTTGCCGGGGAACGTCGACGTCGTCACCGGCGATCTCACCGTGCCCGAATCGCTCGACACGGGACTGCGCGGTGTCAGTGCCGTCTTCCTGGTCTGGACCGCTCCGTCGACGACCGCTCCGGCAGTTGTCGAGCGTCTCGCAGCCTACGCACGGCGTGTCGTCTTTCTCTCATCACCGCACCGCACCCCGCACCCTTTCTTCCAGCAACCGAATCCCATGGCGGTGCTGCACGCGGATATCGAGCGGCTGATCGCGGAAGCCGGGATCGAGTCGACGATCATCCGACCGGGGATGTTCGCGTCGAACACGTTGTTCTGGTGGGCAAGCGCGATTCGCGCCGACGGTGTCGTCCGCTGGCCTTACGGAGCTGCCGAGACGGCACCTGTCGATGACCGCGATGTGGCGGCCGTCGCGGCGCGGACCCTGTACCAGGACGGACACGCCGGCGGTGACTACGTCCTCACAGGGCCGGAGTCACTGAGTCAGGCGGAGCAGGTGAGCATCATCGGTGACGTCCTGGGGCGTCGGATCGAGTTCGAGGAGCTGTCACCGGACGAGTTTCGCAGCGAGACAGCGGGAAGCTGGCCGCGCCCGGTCGTGGACATGCTGCTCGCCGCATGGGGCGCGACGATCGGAAGGTCGGCCTTCATCACCTCGACTGTGCTCGACGTCCTCGGATCGGCGCCACAATCGTTTCGCCAGTGGGTCGCCGATCACGCCACCGCGTTCACGGAAAGTCCGACCCCATCGAGTTGACCTTCACCGCAGTCGGACCCCGGAGGTGCCTACGCGGCTACCGACCGCCGACCAGCAAGCACCATCCGCCCCGGAAACCCTCACTGCGGACCGACTCTCCCCTCAGACCGCATTCCCGCAGGCCCCACGCTTCAGGAGCGACTCATCGCTTTTACAACTCCAGGCCCCCACCAGCACGAACGCGCTTAGCGTTCAATCCTGGCCGTTTCTCCCTGGCCCGGCCCAGGCGGCGGGCGGGCGCCGTGATCGCGGCGAGAAGGCCGGCGAGAAGGCCCCGGTCCGGCTGGCCGGGCTCTACGCCCCCGAGCGGCAGAAGGGTCTACTGGATTCGGCGGCCGGGCAGGCCCAGCAGCGCGGCGAGGACTTCGTTGATCTCGTCCAGTTCTGCGGTTGTCGCTCGTCCGACGTGGGTGCCCTTGGCGAGGTTGTCGTAGGTTACAGCCTGCATGCGCCACGGGATCGCGTGGCCGTTGACCGCAGACACCGGCGCGGTGACGTGCTGGCGTGTACGGACCTCGTCCAGCACAGGCGCGATGAAGACGTAGCCGACCGGTTCAGCGATCGCGGTGTCCGACAGAATCAAAGCGGCCATCGCCCGGCCCGCGACGGTGGTGATTTCGACGATGTCGCCCCTATGCACCGCGCAGTGCCTCGCAGGTGGCGTCCCAGTCGTCCAAGAGCTCGCGTTCCTGGTCGGTCAGCGAGCGCGCCTCGTCGACGAGACGCTGGACGCGACGGCGGGACAGGTAGTCCTCGATGGCGACGATGATCTCGGCGTTCACGCTGCGCTGGTCTTCGGCTGCGGCGAGCTGAAGACGGGCGTGTAGATCGTCGCTGATTCGGAGCGGATAACCGGCCATAACCGGACGATATCACATATGATATCACATACTGATATCAGCTTGTCCCGCCCTCCGGCCCCGCGTGCACGGCCCGGGCCCGCGCCGCCAGATCTTGGCGCGGCCCAGGCACTCGGTCTCATGGCTGGGCGCCCCGGCGTTGGCGTCCAGGTGGTGCGACCGACAACCCATACGCTGCCGCAGCGTGTTGTGCGGCACATGAGGGTTCCCCCTGCCGCAACCCTGATCGAAACCCGGGGTCCTCCAGCGTTCTCTCCACGTAAAGAAGCTTCCGGCGCTGGAGACCGGGCAACCAGCCTCCGGCCAGAGTTTTTCGGCGAACATCAAGCACGTCTGTGGCATGAGCGACGCGGCCAGGCTCACCAGCCGAGGTAATAGTCGGGTTCGAGCCATGATGAGGGCCACTCCAGCCCGAAATGGTCCTGGAGCATGCGCTCGGCGGTGCAGAACGCGCCCTCTGCCCAGCCCTGCTGGTCGGAGTACGCCTCGCCCACCACATGGATCGCCTCGTCCCGGCGCGGGCGGCGCATGTAGCGCATGATCTCGGGCACCGAGATGTTCGCATCCCAGGCGTGATAGCCGCCGCCGAACGGATCGTGGGCCCAGTCCTTGTAGTACGTGACGTACGGATCCGGGATCGGGTGCGGCTGGTGACCGTGCAGCTCACGCACCTGCTTCATCGCCTCGTCGATCATCAGCTGCGGCGCTTGCAGGTCGCTGATCGCCTCGACGTCAGCCTGCGACACGAGCCGTGTCGCCCGAGCCTGGAACAGCTCGCCGCGCTCGAGTGCTGACCAGAATGAGACCGTGTCGATGTCGTTATAGCTGGCCAGGAA
>DASTBN010000515.1:0-3453 GCA_035712045.1 Pseudonocardiaceae bacterium | reverse complement strand
TACGCCGCCGACCTAGCCCGCACCCGTAATCACCAACCCCGCGAATACCCCCCAACCAAACCATGATCACATCCGCCCACTCACAAAGTTGGAACATTGCTCTCTACCAGTTTCGACGATGGCGTACCGCCGAACATGGTCGCCCGCGTCATGGGACACGAGAAGATCACAACGACACTGCAGCTCTACACCCGCCGCACCGACGACGAGAGCCGCATCCTCGACGCGCTCACCGACGAGCCGGGGGAGGGAGGTGACCCTGATGACGACGATGACCCGACCGCGCCGACCCGCTCGGATCGCTGACTATTCGCTGACTCTGGGTCCTGACGATGTTGTTCAGCGGGACTGTTTGTGCTGGTGGGCGATACTGGGATTGAACCAGTGACCTCTACCGTGTCAAGGTAGCGCTCTCCCACTGAGCTAATCGCCCGAGGCGGAGGCGGGAATCGAACCCGCGTACAGGGCTTTGCAGGCCCTTGCCTAAGCCACTCGGCCACTCCGCCACGCCTGACACCGGAGAGGGACCTACACAGCCGTAGCAACACTCGGTTGGGACCAACACGTCGTCTCCGAAAGGCCTGCTGCAGACCCGCCCCTGGGGCGGCCCGGCGTGCGGGGCCGCAGAGCGGACGACGGGATTCGAACCCGCGACCCTCACCTTGGCAAGGTGATGCGCTACCAGCTGCGCTACGTCCGCATACATCTGAAAGGAAACCCCAGAGCCCCCTCTCTGATGCGTGAGAACTCTAGCCGACGCTCAGAGCCGGGATCAACCCGGGGGGGGGGCACACTCACGGCAGTTCGTTGGCGAGCATCTGGTCGAGGCCGTCATCGACGTTGATCCACAGGGTCTCGTCCCCGGGCAGCACGATGTCGTAGCTGGCGTCGAGAAACTCGGCGAGCCGCTGCGCGCTGGCCTCGAACATGGCATGGCCGGACGGGGAGTTGAGCTCGATCACGACGATTTCCGGATCCCCGGCACCCGGCTTGATCCGCACGTCACCCTCGCCCGCGTCGGCGATCAGGCCGTCGGCGAGGAGATCGCGGGAGAATACCCATTCGACCCACCCCGCCCGCCCGGTACGGAACGCGGCGACGATGGCGTAGGGATCACGAGTGTCGTAACGGAGCGCAACCTGAACTGGGACCGCGGGAGTACGCGGCGCTAGCAGATCAAAGACCGCCGATGAACGGAGGGTCACGTGATCGTTACGCATCGTTGTCGCCCCTTTCTGCGTCTTCGGTGGAGGAACGATTGACTCTGACTGCTGTGACGCGGGAACAGGCCAGCTACGCCCGGATGCCGAGGCCAGACCACCCGGACGGGGCAGAGGCGATCACCCAGGCGGCTGGGTTCGTCGCTCGCCGTGCCACTCTGCGGCCGTCTGCGGGAATACACTCCATGCATCTAACCTGAACCGGTAGTGGTTGCCCGGCGTAGGTACCGACGTGAGGATCGCTCTGGTGGCCGACGAGGCTCGATCAAGTGCCCCCCGGCCCGATCCGCGGCAAGGCACGTCGAAGCCAGCCGCACCTGCTCCCAGCCCTCCAGACGGGCCCTCCGACGCCGAGCTCGTGCAGCGACTCGGTAAGGCGGACGGGGCGGCACTGTCCCAACTCTATCGGCGTTTCGGCCGGCCCTGCTACTCGCTGGCCCGCCGGATCTGCGCCGACGAGGGGCTGGCTGAGGACGTGGTGCAGGAGGTGTTCCTCACGCTCTGGCGTGACCCGGCGCGATATGACCCGGCCCGCGGTGGTTTCGCCACGTGGCTGCTCACCCTGATCCACCACAAGGCGGTGGACGCGGTGCGGCGCGAGAGCACGATCCGCCGGCGCATGGTCGCGGCGCCCGAGGCGGGGGAGGACTGGTCGCCCACACCGGTGCCGGGCGCGGACCAGGCGGCGCTGGCACGGGTCGCGGCCGGTCAGGTACGCGAGGCGTTGCACCGGCTGCCGCTGGAGCAGCGGGAGGTGCTCGCACTGGCCTATTTCGGCGGGCATACGCAGCGTGAGATCGCGGTATTGATCGGTGTCCCGCTCGGCACGGTGAAGTCCCGCATGTTCACTGCGGTGCAGCGGCTGCGCTCGCTGCTCGCCGATCAACTGGGACCGGACACCCTGGTCGCCGAGGCGCGCGCGGTGAGGGAGGTGAACCGATGAACGACCAGCGCCAGGTCGCGAGCTGCCCGCACGGTGAGTTGGCGGTCGGGTGGGCGCTGCGCTCGCTGGAGCCCGCCGAAGAGGCCCTGGTCGCCGCTCACCTGCCGGACTGCCAGGAATGCCGCGAGGTGGTCGCGCAGACCGAAGAAGTCGGCGCCATGCTGGGACTGTCCGTCCCGGAGTCGGTCCCCAGCGCCGCGCTGGAACAGCGGATACTCAGCGTCGCCGGCCCGCAGGGGGTTCCTCCTCCGGCGGTGCCCCTGGGCGCAACGGCACCCGCTTCCGTGTTCGCGCGACCCCGATTCGGGCAATTGGCCGCGGCCGCAGCGGTGATCGTGGCGCTGGCCGCGGTGGCGCTCGGGATCCGGGTCGCGCAGCTGGGGAGCCAGCTCGGCGAGGCGCGGGGCCAGGCCACGGCCGCAGCGGAGGCGGTCCGCATCGCCGCCGACCCGGCCACGGTCCGCGTTCCTCTGTTAGCTACTAAGGGCAATCAGGCGGTGGGCATGGTGCTCGCCAGCCCGGGCCAGGTCGCGGTGGTATCCACCCGGCTGCCCAGCAATCAGGTGGCGGACCAGACCTACGTGTTGTGGGGACTCGTCGGCCAGACACCCATCGCCCTGGCGGCGTTCGATGTCTGGGGTGAGGCGCCCGACCTGCACGCCATACCCTCGGCCACGCGGGTGGGGATGTTCACCGGCTACGCGATCTCCCTGGAGCCAGGCCGACGGGCTCCCGCGGTACCGACCGACATCGTGGCGACCGGGAAGGTGCCTAGCTGACGGTAGATTGAGCCGGTGCCCCTGCGATCGGCGGAAAGAGCCAAGCCGGAGAACTGGTACGTCCGGTATCGGAAGTGGGTGAGGGCTCGTCCAGGTCTCGATCTCGTCTATCGAGCGCTGGTCGCTGTGACGGGAACCGTCGTGGTGGTCGCCGGAGTCATCGCCATCCCGTATCCGGGCCCGGGTTGGTTGATCTTATTCGCCGGTCTGGCGATCCTAGGCACCGAGTTCCGCCGGGCCCGGCGGGTGTTGTCCTGGGCGCGTGCTCGCTATGACGTCTGGACTTCCTGGCTGCGTGGTCAGCATCCCGCCATCCGGGTGGCTGTGGCCGCTCTGATCGGGGCGATCGTTCTCGTGACGCTCTGGCTGGTAGGCGCCATCGGCCTCGTCGCCGGATGGCTGGGCCTGCACGGGGATTGGGTGCGCTCGCCGCTGAGGTGATCGTGTATGGTGTCCTTCTGCCGCAGTCAGCGAGGGCGATTAGCTCAGCGGGAGAGCGCTTCGTTCACAC
>DASTBN010000514.1:0-2903 GCA_035712045.1 Pseudonocardiaceae bacterium | reverse complement strand
CGAGGGGAGTTCACGGTTCTCGTGATCCTGGGTCCAGGTAACGCAGGTGAATGCCGTGCAGTACCTCACCACGGGACCATCCGGTGGCCTGGGCGAGCTCGTCGAGGAGGATGCCAGACAGCGCGGACAGCCCGAAGATCGCCTCGGCGAGCCCCCGCAGCGGATCCCGCGTGAGGGCAGCATCGGCGATGACGCGGTCCATGGCCTGGCGGAACACCGAGGGGTCGGCTTCGGTCTCAGCGATGCTCCACGCTGTGAGCACCTCCAGCGCTGGTGGCAGCACCGCGTGCATCAGCTCGTCAGGACCGCCGGAACCCGTATCATCTTTCCGTCCTGGGCGGGTCAGGGCAGCACGACCGATCGCGCCCGGGCGAGCCGACGGGTGACATCAGCCCAGTTCACGACATTCCACCAGGCGTCGACGTAGTCCGGTTTGACGTTGCGATATTGCAGGTAGAAGGCGTGCTCCCACATGTCGAGCAGTAGCAGCGGCAACGTACCCGGGCTCAGGTTGCCCTGGTGATCATAACACTGCTGGAGCACCAGGCGCTGGCCCAGCGAATCCCACGCCAGGATCGACCAGCCCGATCCCTGGATGCCAAGCGAGTTGGCGGTGAAGTGCTTGCGGAACCCGTCGAAGGACCCGAAGTGCGCATCGATCGCCGCAGCGAGCTCGCCGTCGGGTTTGTCACCGCCCTCGGGTGACATGTTGGGCCAGAACACCGAGTGGTTGACGTGCCCGCCCAAGTTGAACGCCAGGTTTTTCTCCAGCATGTTCACAGTGCCCAGGGCATCCTGCTCACGCGCCTCGGCCAGTTGCTCCAGGGCCAGGTTGGCCCCCTTGACGTAGGTCGCGTGGTGTTTGGAGTGGTGCAGCTCCATGATCTCCCCGGAGATGTGCGGCTCCAGGGCGCCGTAGTCGTAGGGCAGGTCGGGCAGGGTGTAGTCAGCCACGTGCGACCTCCTGTAGAGCAGGATTTATGCTGTAGCCATTATCTTGCCATTGAGGTCTCGTGAGCAACTCAGCCAGCCGCGCTGGCCCGATCGTCACCGTTACGCCGCACGTCTCCGATCGCGTCAATCTCGCGTCGCAGGCGCGCCCACCCGAGCCCAGTCGCCCTGGCCATCCCGCGCAGGCTCATCCCGGATGCCCAGGCCTGCCGCAGGTAGCCATCCAGGTCCTCGAAACCCAGCTCACTCAGGCGCTGGCTCAGCGCCCGGTCGCGCTCGGCGGCCCTGGTGGCGCGGCCGGCATCCAGCGCGGCCCTGCGCAGCCGCATCAGCTCCGGCGACGAGCTGGCAGGATACGCGGTGGCGGCCAGCGCGGCGAGCTGGCCGGTCCTGGTGAGTTCCTGGCCGATCGCGAGCCGGGCACGCAGTGCGGGCGAGCGCCGGTAGGCCGTGCGCTGGCGGGTGGCGATCGAGCGGGACAGGGTCTCGGCGACCAGAGGGCGGCTGCGGCACAGACCCATCAGCTCGCGGTAGGACCCGGCGTTGTGCCCGTGGCTGCTCAAGTGACCACCCAGCGAGACGAACCAGCGTCCACACAGGTGACAGCAGACCCGGCCAGTGCCAGGCTCGGCCACCAGCTGGCCGTAGGGGGCGTGCAGGCCGGTACCGTCAGGCAGCGACCACAGGTGCGCGTGCGGTTGCGCCTGGTGGGCCTGGCGAGTGATATCCGCGTCAGTGGTCGTCATCGCTGGCGGCTCCTATCGCGAATTATTTGCGACAACATCGTGACCCGAGGATGCCACACAACGCAAGCGCCGATCGGCTGGCGGGCCTCGTCGCAGGGCGCTCGGCGGATGACCCTGCCGGGCAGCAGGGCCGCGCCTCAGGCGGAACGGCGCCGCGCGATAGTGGTGTCCTCGTACTGCGCGGTGGGCCGCAGCCCAGGCGGGCCGTCGCCGCCAGTGACGGCTGGATCGCTCTTTCTCTGCGGAGGCAGCCAGCGAGGCCTGCCCATGGCGATGCGGGGCGCGGTATCACCGGCGGGCCTGGGCAGCCGGTCGAGCATGATCACCAGGATGAGGCCGAGCACGACGAGCCCGTGCGCCAGCAGCCTCATGGTGTCCACTCCCCCGGCCATCGCGTCCACCACGACGAGCACGGTGAGCGCCGTCACGAACGTCGCCAGGGTCGGGACCATTCCCGAGGGCCGCGATGATCGCCAGGCCACCCAGAGGAAACCGACCCCCAGGGCCAGGTTCCACGCCGCGCTCTCGTGCGCGAAATGCGCCACCGAGGCGCCCTGCATGACCACGCCCTGGGCCGCGTGACCGCTGGTGTGGGCGCCAAGCATCGCGGCCAGGCCCAGCTCGGCCTGCGCCAGGCCAACCACGCCGAGCAGCACCCGCAGCGACCTGATCAGCCGGGGGCGGCGCGATCGCGGGGCGGCCGCGAGGACCGCCGCGACGACGTCGGGCTCCGGGGCAGCGGCGGCGGTGCGGGCGAGCCTGGTGACCCGCGCAGCGTCGTCGGCGAACCGGCGGCACACCGCGCAACCCGTCAGGTGCTCCTCGATCGCGTCCCGTTCCGCCGCGCTCTCTTCACCATCCAGCCGGGCGGAGAGGGCTTCCCGGCACTGCGCGCAATCCACGTGCCAATGGTCGCCTCCCGCAACGCTGGGGTTCCCGGAAACTTTTAGTTACCCTTCCCGCATGGGTGACCCCCGAAGAGATGACGCGCACGTTACCGCCCTCGCGCTAGCCGCCAGTGCGGGCGACCGCGACGCTCTGGCCGCCTTCATTCGCGCGACGCAGCGTGACGTGTTCCGCTTCCTCAGCCACCTCAGTGACCGGGACGAGGCCGAGGACCTCACCCAGGAGACCTACCTGCGCGCCCTGCGGGCACTGCCCGGTTTCGCCGGCCGGTCATCGGCCCGCACGTGGCTGCTCTCCATC
>DASTBN010000513.1:0-8827 GCA_035712045.1 Pseudonocardiaceae bacterium | reverse complement strand
GGAGTGACCCGGTCCCCCACCTTGGCCATCACCTCGGTGAGCTTGCCGCCCTTCGGGAAACCCAGGTTCTGCTCCTTTATCGCCGACAGCGCGCCCGTGGAGGACACCTTGGTCACCACGGTGCCGCGCTCCACCCGCCCGGTGGGCGGTGGGGCGGGCTCGCTGCCGCACCCGACCGCAGCCAGACCCAACGCGGTAACCAGGCCCAACGACACCAGAGCCCTGACGCCAGCGGGCTGGGCTGAGCTGAGCGTCGAGGAACTGGTCAAAAAGATGGTCACTGTGAGATCCCCTTGCGTCTGCGGCTTCACGCAGTGCAACGCCTCAGGCGGCAGGGGGTTACGGTGTTGGGCGGCAAGCAGATAAGGCCCAGAGGGGGCCAGGTCAGATAAGGCCCAGAGGGGGCCAGGTGTCACCCGGATGGGTTTTCACCTGGCCCGGTGCCTGCTGGTGCCGCGCCTACTGGTATCTCAGCGCTTCGATGGGCCGCAGCCGGGAGGCACGGTTGGCCGGGTAACCGCCGGCGACCATCCCGATCGCGAGGCTGATGGCGAACGAGAGCACCACTGAGGAGACGGTCACGGCTGGCGCGAACGTGGCGAAGGTCGGGCCGAAGGCAGGAGCCACGTTGGCGCCGAGGATCGACAGGCCGACCCCCGTCAGCACGCCAATGGCCCCTCCCAGGCCAGCCAGCACGATGGACTCGATCAGGAACTGCTCGAGAATCGCGCGGCGGGTCGCACCGATCGCCTTGCGGATACCGATCTCACGCGTTCGCTCGGTCACCGACACCAGCATGATATTCAGCACCCCGATCGCGCCGACCACCAGCGAGATCGCGGCGACCGCAGCGGTGAACAGCGTCAGCAGGCGCAGGACCTGATTGAAGGTGTCCAGGCGGCTGCGCAGAGACTGGACCTCGAAGTCCCGCTTCGCGGAATCCTTGATCCGGTGCCGTTCGGAGAGGACGCGGATCACCGTGGCTTCAGCGGCGGGCACCGCGTTGGCCTGGGTAGCTTGCACGATGATCTGGTTGACTTTGTCAGCGCCGCCGAAGATGTAGCGGCGCGCGGTGTGGATCGGCGTGACCACCACGCCGTCACCCGGCTCACCAACGGACTGCAGAACGCCAATGACCCGGAAGGGCTGGCGGTTCATCCGGATGTTCTTATTCAGCCCGGCGGCGGGATCGTCACCGAAGAGGTAGTTGGCCACGGCTGAGCCCAGCACCACCACTCTGGCCGTGGAGCGGACCTGGGCCTCATCGAAAAACTGCCCAGCCGCCATGTCCTGGTTGTTCACCTCGAGCCACTGCTCAGTGGAGCCGACGATATTGGCCCGGTAGCGGTAGGAGTCCGTCTCGGCCAGTGCTTTGCCGCTGGTCGCCGGGATCACTGTCGCGATGCTGCGCGAGAATTGCTTGTCCTGCAGCGCGACCACATCGGCGTCGATCAGGTCTTTCGGAGGATTGCCACCGGGCACGTTCCCGATCGAGGGAACCACGGTGATCAGATTAGCGAGTGGCTGGATTTTCTCGTTGACCGAAGTCTGGACGCCGTTGCCGAGAGCCACGAGCACGATCACCGACGCGACACCGATGATGATGCCGAGCATGGTCAGGGCGGAGCGCAGGCGGTTCGCGCGCAACCCACGCAGGGCGATGCGCACTGCTTCTTTGAGGTTCACGCGGGGATCTCCGTCCGGCTCCGCTGCACCTCATCGCTCACGATGCGCCCATCCCGCATCCGCACGACCCGCCTGGCGAACCGCGCGACCTCTTCCTCATGCGTGATGATCACCACTGTGCGGCCGACATCGTTGAGCGCGCCGAGCAATTTCAAGATCTCAGCGCTGGCCGCGGTGTCGAGGTTGCCAGTGGGCTCGTCGGCGAGCAGCAGCGCGGGATCGTTGATCAGCGCGCGGGCGATCGCGACCCGCTGCTGCTGACCACCGGAAAGCTCATTGGGCAGATGCTTCAGGCGATCGGCCAGCCCCACCTGCTCCAGCGCCGTCCGGGCCGGGGTGCGCCGGGAGCGCACCCCAGCGTAAACCAGCGGGAGCTCCACGTTGCGGACCGCGCTGGTGCGGGGTACCAGGTTGAACGACTGGAACACAAACCCGATCTTGCGACTGCGGATCTTCGCGAGGCGGTTGTCCGAGAGCCGGCTGACGTCGGTGCCATCGAGCAGGTACCGTCCGCTGGTCGGGACGTCCAGACAGCCCAGGATGTTCATCAGTGTGGTCTTGCCTGATCCGGACGGACCCATGATGGCGACCAGCTCGCCATCATCGATGGTCAGGTCGACACCGTAAAGTGCCCGTACCTCTACCTTGCCCATCCGATAAACTTTGGTGATGTCCTCAATCTGGATCATGCGGCTGGCCCCCCCATGCCTCATGTAACTGCTTCATCTATCCCACCCTCTGCTGGATCGCGGTGACGCTCGCTCCGGCGGACAGGCGGCAGCTCCCCAAGGTTCCGATCTGGGCCCCGGGCAGGAGGGGACGTCACCCACCGTACGCGGCCCACACTGGACGCTACAGCGTTATGCCCGTTACGGAAAGTACTGTGTTGACATACTCAGGATCTTTGAACCATTACGGTTACTCCGCGCTCACGGCCGGGGAGGACTTCAGCCCGAGGCCGGGCGAATCTGCCCCTGCTCGGGCAGCAAGTCCAGCAACGGCCGCAGCGGATCCGGGATCTCACACTCCGTGAGCTCCACCCGCCGCAGGTGCCCGCCCTCGTAGGTGGCCAGCTGGTAGCGGAAGCGATCTGGCGCGATAGGCTCGGCGGCCGGCCGATCCCAGGGCAGCTCTCGCAGCGCCGCCTCAGCGCGGGAGGCTTCGGCGGCGGCGAGCGTGGCGGTGTCGAGGACGGCGTGCAGAGCCACTCCGGCGAAGCCACCACGACGAGTCACGTCGATACGCATATCTCCCAGTGTCCCGGCACCGCCAGTCCCAGCGGGACTCGATTACGGGAAAACCTTGACTACAGGGGAACTTTGACGGCTTCCCATCCCTGAGTCACCGCCTGAGCCTGGGCGCTGTCCGCGCCGTAAGCCTGCTGGGCGTGCTTCAGAGTGAGCCGGGCGAAGTCACGGAATGTGGCGTTGGGCCGCAGCGCCGGGTCCCGCAAAGTGGCGTACCAGATCGGTCCGGCGGCGTCCCAGGTGTGGCCGCCAAGAGTGGTGGCCACGACGTAGAAGGCGCGGTTGGGAATACCGGAGTTGGTGTGCACGTCGCCGCCCGGCACATAGCCGTCCATGTCGGCGGGCTGGTCATCGTGCCGGTTGGCGCTGCCCGGTTGCTTCATCGACCGCAACGCCGGGCGCAGGGCAGGGCCGACGATATCCGCCCCGATGAGCCAATCCGAGCTGTGCGCGTCCTGACCGAGCGCGTACTGCTTGACCTGGATGCCGAACACGTCGGACACCGATTCATTGAGCGCCCCGGATTGACCGGAGTAGGTCAGGTTCGCCTCGTTCTGGGTGACCCCGTGGGTAAGCTCGTGGCCGATGACGTCGATCCCGGCCGTGGTCTGGGTGAGGATCTGCCCATCACCGTCGCCGAAGAACATGTGACCGGTGCCGTCCCAGAACGCGTTGGGGTAACGCCGCCCGTAGTGCACCAGCCCGAGCATGGGTTCCCCTGCCCCGTCGATCGAGTCCCGCTCGAACACCGTCCAGTAGAACGCGTACGTCGCGCCCAAACCGTCATAGGCTTGGTTGGCGGCCTGATCAGGGCAGGGCCCTTGGCCTTCTGACCGCACGACCTTTCCTGGACTCTGCGACTCACTGTTGCGCTGATCGTAAATGGTTCGCTGCGGCTGGCCGCCGATCCGCGCGAAGCTCACCGACTTCGGGATCCGGAGCAGACTCGCCGCGGTCTCAGCGCGAGCCAGCCGGAAACGCCCGTCCAGAGCGAGGCTCCTCAGGGCGGCGTCCCGCACCGCCTCATCCGCCGAGCGGGCCAGGCGGCGCAGCAGACCGGGGGGCAGGATGCAATGCCGTGCACATCGCGCAGTCATGAGATCTGAACTCCTGTTCTTCATGGACGGCCAAGATACCGCCCAGATAGAGCGACGAGCCCGGACAATAGATACCAAACCCCGGTTGCCGCGCTCGCTCACGTCCGCCCGACGAGGGCGACGATCAGGGCGGCCACGCCTCCCCGGGCAACCGAGAGGATGGCGTCCTTGGCACCTCCGGCGATCGCGTGACCGAGCGCCTTCAACCGGCCCGGCTGGGACTCCACAGCGGTGAGCGCCACACCAGGATCGGTGACACCGCCTCTGCGGCGGCCGTACCGTCGCCCCATTCCAAGCCGCTCACGGGGCTTGCTCGCGGAACTCACGGACCGCGTCGGCGATGGCATCCACCTCCAGCACGTCCACCATCAGCCCGACCTGCTCCTCCCACACTTCGGCGGGCACGGCGGCGCGGGCTTCGTCTTCGAGGATGTGATACACGGGGAGGCCCAACTGGACCCCGGCCAGCGGTCCTGCCCAGCTCGGGTCACCGAGCACCACCGTCTCGGCGGCGATCCCGGCGCTTTCCGCGTCCGGTGCGCCGAGCAGGACCAGCAGCGCGTCCGCGCCGTGCTGGTCGACCAGGCGCTTGATCGTCTCCTGGGTGGACAGGTCCATGGCCCCGGCCGCCGTTCAAACGAAGCATTCGGTGGCCACATAGGCCACCGGGGCTCCAGCGGCCTGGACGCAGGCCGCGATGGCCGGTCCGGCGACGCCGTCGCGTTCGCCAATCACGATGACCTGCTTGCCGTCGAACATGCGCACCTCCTCAGGTGGGTAATTTCTCCAGGGCGCTCGCCAGCCAGGAATCGACCTGCTCGGCGCTGAGACTGGGGTCGCAGATCCGGTCCACTTCCTGGCCCCCGGAATACAGCAGCATGGTGGGCAGGCCACGGACCTGCAGCGACATGCAGAGTCTCCGGGCCTTGCCGGCGTCCAGCTTGACCACGGTCAGGTCCGGGTTGGCCTCAGCGATGCTGGCCATATGCGGGGCCAGCGCCACGCACGGGCGGCAGGAGGCCGCCCACACGTCGATGAGGACGAGGCCGGATCCGACCAGTTCGTGGAAGTTTTCCTTGGTGGCCTCCAGCACAGCGCCTTCTCCGGAATCCATGGTCGCTCAGCCTCCGTTACGTTCTAGCAGGACGCTCATGCCATCGGAGCGCTGGCTCATCCGGCCGAGGAATAGGCTGCCTTTGGCGAGTAGCAGCACGCGCCGCCCTGATCCGGTGGTGAGCCGGGTCAGGGCGTGCGGCAGGTAGCACACGGCTGAGGCGAGGTGGCCCTGGGTCGGGGCGTAACCGGGCATGCCGCGCTCGGCGACGAACTCCTCGATCCCGTCTCGGGTGATCTCCTTGCGGCGGGCGGCCAGCGCGGCGATCGTGCGGTAGTTGCGGGCGGCGACATCACCGGAGCCCTGCGGTTCGGTGATCTCCGGGTTGTGCAGCTCTGTGGCGTAATCATCGACGTCGAGCATCTGGGCGCCGATCGCTTCGAGGGGCCGGACGGCCAGGTCATGCAGGATCTGCGCGCCGGAGCCACCCGAGGACACCCGGTGGCGCCCGACGGCGTCGAGCCGGATCCGGGGGGACACCCCATCGTCGGCGGTGACCAGGAACGCGACGCCGCCGAGCACGTCCTCCAGCACGGGCAGTTCGTGGCGCAGGTGGCCTTCGAACTTCATGCCGAGCTTGGGCTGCGAGCCGCCGGCGACGACGACGATCTGCTCGAACACCCCCGCGACCACCAGGCTGGCGGCGATCACCAGCGCGGGGATCGGGGCCGCGCAGAAGTTCTTGACATCCGCGCCGGAGGATTCGACCAGGCCGGCGGCGGAGGCGATCGTCTTGCCCATGTTGCCGCCGCCGCGCTGGTAGCGATCCCCGACGGCTTCCTCGGAGCAGGAGATCGTGTAGCCAATCGCGGCGGGGTCGAGCTGGTGGTCGTGCAGCAGGTGCAACAGCGCGAGGGTGCCGGTGGCCTTGCAGGCCAGGTTCTCCAGCAGAACGTGCGCGGTCAGTGACTCGTCCTCGGCGTGCGCGCCGCGCAGCGCCCCGGCGAGGGTGTCCGGTGCCAGGTGCACAGGCAGCGCGCCCTCGGCCACCGCGGTGGCGACATCCCCGGTCGCCGCGGGGATCCGGCTCAGGTCCAGCCGCGCGGCCAGCGGATGTTGTGCCAGCCGCTTGGCGGCCCGCTCGGCTAGTTCGGGGGTGAGCACCAGCAGGTCGAACTCGTCGACCGCGGCCATCAGCCCGAGAAACTCCTCCTCCGGCATCAGT
Organism: Pseudonocardiaceae bacterium; assembly: GCA_035712045.1. Lineage (GTDB taxonomy): Bacteria > Actinomycetota > Actinomycetes > Mycobacteriales > Pseudonocardiaceae. The sequence goes on along the minus strand of DASTBN010000513.1, from coordinate 2,518 downwards.
TCCCCGAACGGCGCGAAGCGCTCCGCGCCAGCCAGTCCCGTCCCGACCCAGGGCCGGGCGGATAACTCCCGCGGGTGACAGGCACCCAGGAACGCCTGGTGTGGCGGATAGCTGACGGCATCCTCGAAACCGCGCAGGCTGGCCAGGAACTGGCTGGTCAGCTCGGTCTCGCCAGGCAGTGTGCGCATCGGCTTGGAACCGTGCCGGGCCAGGCCCGGCACGTGCGCCAGCACCAGGCTGGCCGCTCGGACGACCGCCGCCTCAGGCATCGGAGGAAACCTCATTTACCATCCGCCGAAACGCTGGCACGATGGCCTCCTCTCAACGACGTCCAGCCTGCATCGTAACCATGGATCCTCGAACCATTCCAAGATTCAGCACAAGCTCACAACCGGCGCATCCGCGCCGAGGCTGCCTTCCGCTGACTCGACGTCAGGGATGTTATGACTCATCCGAAACATCACTGGTGTCCAGTTCATGACCTGGGCGGCAACCATGATCACTGTTTGGGTGTCGAAAGTGACAGATTTTGTCGTTTCTGACACCCAAACAGTGATCATGCCGCCACAACGACGCGTTTCCCGCTGGCCAATTCGCGAAATCCCACACGCTCGACATTTCGGCGGCCAGGGACAAGGTCGAAAGCTCGTGGCGGTGTCAGTCGAAGATCGTCGGGTGTTCGACGGCGGTGGTGACGGCGTCGAGGGCGCGCTGGACTAGCTGGCGGCGCCAGGTGCGCTCGGCGTCCGGGGACAGGCTCGGGTCGCCGGAGGGGTAGGGGATGCCGCGGCCGGGCACGATTCGTGGCGCGCCGACCTGCTCGGCGATGGTGACCAGGTTGGTGATCAGAGCGGTGGGGATACCGGAGCGCTCCAGCTCCTTGGCAAGCGTTGACCCGCAACGCGTCCCGGTGCCTCAAGTGGCGGTCAGGATCGCCGCTTGCACACCGGCTTTACGCAGCTCAGCGGCCCATTCGACGCCGAAGCGCCGGGCAGTGGCCACAGGGGTGCCATTCCCTACGGTGACCATGAACTCCTCGTGCAGCCGACCGATCGCCCCTTCGCGCTCTAACTCCCGGGCGGCGTCCAGCGGCAGCAGCCGGTTCGGGTCGGCGTTGGCGGCGGTGGTCGCGAAACCACCAGCCACCGACTCCCACGTCCCGGAAACGAGTGTGTCGAGGCCGTCGATCGGGTAGCGCAACCAGCGGGTGGCGCGGGCCGACTCCAGCCGGTCCGGGTTGCCAGCGGGGACCACGGCGCCCTCGGTAACCAGCGCGATGGTCACGTGAGCAGCCGTGTCGACCGGTGCCGCCGGGTCGACCGTGTCGAAGCCACCGATGGGGACCTCGGTCGCCTCCCGGTCACCGCCCAGCCGACGCAGGACCAGCTCGACGGCCCGGGCGGCGGAGCGCTGCTCGACCAGCTGGCCGATCCGGGCGGTGCGGGTGACCAGGCCGTCCGCAGCGCTCAGGGCCGCGCCGGTGGCCAGCTTCTGGACGGCGGCGGCGATCTTCTGCACGGTAGGGCGCATCTCCCGGGCGGTGGCACCCGCAGCGACCACGGGCGCGTCGCCAGCATCGGAGATGCCCGGGTTGTCCGGGTGCATCGACGCCAGCACCGGCAGGCCAGCGGCGCGGGCGGCGGCGGCTAGCCGGGCACAGGCCAGCCCGTAACGCCCACTGCCGAAGGCGGGACCGGCGATCAGCAGCTCGGCACCAGCACCGCGGGCCATCTCGAGGAGCTCGCCAGCCACGGCGGCGTTGGAGGCCGCGTGGTCGTCGCCGCAGACGAGCGTCGCGACGATCTGGTGCTCGTCGCCGAGCAGCTGGCCGAGCAACCGCCCCGGGCCTGCCGTCCCGTCGAGGACACGGGGACCGATACCGGCGGAGTCCTCACCACCGAGCCCGGCGTAGAACTGGTTGACGTAGTGCACGACGCGCATCAGGCCGCACCCTCCAGCTGCTGTTCCGGTCGGCAGGTCAGCCACCCGGCGCCGAGTGGGCTCAGCGCGGACAGGATCGCGGCGGTGGGGACCTCGACGGCGGCGGTCGCCTCCACGTCGGCGATGCGCAGCCGCTCCCCTCCCAGCGCCCGCTCCACCGCGGGGAGCTTGAGCCGCTGGTCGTAATTACCGGTGCTGATCACCGCGCCGCGCCGGGGACCGGCGACCAGCGGGGGGCCGGTGCCGTCCGCGCCGGACATCTCGGCGTAGAGCGCTACCGCGGTCAGGCCGTCGGCTTCGAGGGCGTCGACCTTCAGCATCAGGTCGTTGTCGGCGTTACCCGCGCCTTCCTTGGTCACGATGACCGCGTCGAAACCCGCGGCGCGGCAGAGCCACGCGGCGTGTGTCGAGACCAGTTCCTTGCCGGCTTGCTCGACGGGCTCGGGGCAGAGCACCACCCCGGCGAAGCGCAGGTCCTGACCATCGCGGGCGCGCAGCTCGGCGATCACTGGGTGGTTCTGGTGCAGGTAAGTGGGGTTGCGCAGGGCCGGGTGGCCGTACTGGCCGCTGACCACGG
>DASTBN010000512.1:0-2374 GCA_035712045.1 Pseudonocardiaceae bacterium | reverse complement strand
CGCTGTCGTGGGTCAGGGAGCGTAACGCGGAATCCGTCGCGGAGCTGACCGGCGGGCCCCGGTTCGAGGCACTGCGAACCGAGATCCGTGAGGTGCTGGATTCCACCGAGCGGATCCCCTACGTCACCCGGCGCGGGGATTACCGGTACAACTTCTGGCGGGACCGCGAGCACCCGCGGGGTGTGTGGCGGCGGACCACGCTGGATGAATACCGCAAGGACCAGCCGGACTGGGAGATCCTGCTCGACGTCGACGCGCTGGCCCGTGAGGAGGACGAGAACTGGGTCTGGGATGGCGCGCAGTGCCTGCGGCCCCAAGACCAGGGGGCGCCGTATCGCCGCGCGCTGATCTCGCTGTCCCGGGGTGGCGCGGACGCGGCGGTGATGCGGGAGTTCGACATCGAGCGCCGGGAGTTCATCACCGGTGGTTTCCAGCTGCCCGAGGCGAAATCCAGCGTCGACTGGATCGATGCCGATCATCTCTACGTCGCCACCGATTTCGGCCCCGGCACGCTCACGACCAGCGGCTATCCCCGCACTGTCCGCCTCTGGCGGCGCGGCACACCGCTGGCGGAGGCGGAGCTGGTGTACGAGGGCAAGCCCGATGACATTAGCGTCTACGCCTACCACGACGACACCGACGGTTTCGAGCGTGATTTCGTCGGGCGGTCGCTGGAGTTCTACCGCAGCGAGCGGTATCTGCGGAGCGGGAAGCAGCTGCGCCGCGTCGAGGTGCCCGACGATGCCATCACCGGTGTCCGCCGGGAATGGCTGCTGATCGAGCTGCGCGGCGACTGGGCACCCGCCGGGTTGACCTACCCGGCTGGCAGCCTGCTGGTGGCCGACTTCGAGGAGTTCATGGCCCGCGGCCCCGCCAGGACGGCGTTGCGGGTGCTGTTCACCCCCGATGAGCGCAGCTCGCTGGCCAGCTACCGCTGGACCCGCCACCACCTGATCCTCGCGGTGATGCGCGATGTGGTCAGCCACCTCTCGGTGCTCACCCCCGCCGACGATTGGCACGCTACCCCGCTGACCGGTACCCCGTCGTTGTGCACCGCGAGCGCGTGGGGCACCGACTCGCGCACCGACGACGAGTACTTCCTCGACGTCGATGGCTTCCTCACCCCGTCCACCCTGGAGATCGGCACCATCGGCGAGGGCACGGCCGTCCCGCTCAAGCAGGCACCGTCGTTCTTCGACGCGAGCGGTCTCGCTGTGCGCCAGCACTTCGCGGTCTCCAAGGACGGCACCCGGATCCCGTATTTCGTGGTGGGTCCCGACTCGGCGCCACCGCCCGGGGGCTGGCCTACCTTGCTGTACGGCTACGGCGGCTTCGAAATCTCCCTGCAGCCTGGCTACCGTGGCGCGCTGGGCCGGGCCTGGCTGACCCGGGGCGGCTGTTACGCCAGCGCCAACCTTCGCGGCGGCGCCGAATACGGGCCGGGCTGGCATACCGCCACGCTCAAGCACAACCGGCACCTCGTCTACGAGGATTTCGCCGCAGTGGCCCGGGACCTGGTCAGCCGGGGGATCACCACACCGGCCCGGCTCGGCGCCCAGGGCGGCAGCAACGGCGGGCTGCTCATGGGAGTGATGCTCACCCACTACCCGGAGCTGTTCGGCGCCCTCGCCGCCGCCGTGCCGTTGATGGACATGCTGCGCTACCACCTGCTGCTGGCCGGTGCCTCCTGGATGGCCGAGTACGGCGACCCGGACGATCCGGCCGACCGCGAGCACTTGCTGCGCTTCTCGCCCTATCACCAGCTGTGGGCCGATCGCCGCTACCCGCCGACCCTGCTGACCACCTCTACCCGGGACGACCGGGTGCACCCCGGTCACGCCCGCAAGCTGGTGGCCCGGATGCGGGAGTACGGCCTGCCGGTCACCTACTACGAGAACATCGAAGGGGGTCACGGCGGCGCGGCGGACAATGAGCAGGCCGCGTTCATGTCCGCGCTGGCCTACGAATTTCTCTGGCGCCACCTCGCGGGCTGAGCCATGCGGCCGACCGCGACGATCCGGCTGTTCGGCCAGTTCGAGATCAGCTTCGGCGGCGAGACGGTGCCGCCGCAGTCCGCCCGGGCGCAGTCGTTGCTGGCCTACCTGTTGTTGCATCGCGAGGTCCCGCATCCCCGGCAGCGCCTGGCGTTCCTGTTCTGGCCCGAGTCCACCGAGACGCAGGCCCGCACGAACCTGCGGCACGTCCTGCATACTCTGCGCACCCGATTGCCCGCGCTACGCCCGTACCTCGAGATCACCCCCCGCGCCGTGCGCTGGCGTACCGAGGTGCCGTACTGGCTCGACGTCAGCGAATTCGAGCGGCTGCTCGCCACCAGCGGCGGCGAGGGCCGAGGGGAGGCTCTGCGGGCCGCGAT
>DASTBN010000511.1:0-2284 GCA_035712045.1 Pseudonocardiaceae bacterium | reverse complement strand
GGTCGCGCAGCTTTAGCCAGGCATCGTCGTCGGCCCCGCATGTCGCCGTCAACCGCCCGCCCGCGGCTCAGCGGCGAGGTCCGTGTCCGGGGGCGGTGATCGTTCCGCTCGTCACCGAAAGAGGCAAGCCATGACCGGAATGCCTTCTGACCCTTCTGACCCGGCAGTCCCGCAGCCCGGGCCGGGGGCGGCCGTCGCGCAGGCCGCGGGGGACGGGGGTGGCGGGGCCGCGGGGGGTGGCTTCGGCCTGCCGGTGGCGGTGGCGCTGATCATGGGGAGCATCATCGGGGTGGGGATCTTCAACCTGCCGACGTCGCTGTCCACGATCGGGCCGATCACGCTGGTGTCGATGGCGCTGACGACGGTGGGCGCGATCGCGCTGGCGCTGATGTTCGCGGCGCTGTCGCGGCGGCTGCCGGCCGACGGCGGGCCGTACGCGTACTCGCGGGCCGCGTTCGGCAACGTGGTGGGGTTTTTCAACGCGTGGTCGTATTGGATCACGGCGTGGGCGGGCAACGCGGGGATCGCGGTGGGCTGGGTGCTGTACGTGGAGGTGTTCGTCAACACGGGCCAGGACAAGCTGGTCACGGTGCTGCTGGTGCTGGCCGGGCTGTGGCTCCCCGCGGTGATCAACCTGTCGGGCGTGAAGAACATGGGCTCGGTCCAGCTGGTGACCACGGTGCTGAAGTTCGCCGCGCTGTTGTTCGTGTCGGTGGTGGGCCTGTTCTACATCGACACCGCCAACTTCACGCCGTGGAACGTCTCCGGCCAGGGCGCGGTCGCCGCGGTCGGCGCGGGGATGGCGATCGCGCTGTTCAGCTACCTCGGCGTCGAGGTCGCCTCGGTCGCCGCGGGCAAGGTCCGCGACCCCGACAAGAACGTCCCGCGGTCGACCGTGCTCGGCACGCTCGCGTGCGCGGTGGTGTACCTGCTGTCGCTGATAGCGGTGTTCGGCGTCGTGCCGAACGGCGAGCTGCAGAAGTCGACCGCGCCGTTCTCGGACGCGGTCAACGTCATGTTCGGCGGCACCTGGGCCGGTTATGTCATGGCGATCGTCGTGATTATCTCGGGTTTCGGGGCGCTGAACGGGTGGACCATGATCTGCGCCGAGATGCCGCTGGCGGCGGCCAGGGACGGGCTTTTCCCGCAGCGGTTCCAGCGCATTTCGAAAAGCGGCGTGCCCGCCTACGGGATCATCGCCTCCACCGTGCTGGCCTCGGTCGCGATGGCCATCAACTACATCGGCTCCGGCGGCGCCCAGGTCTTCACCACACTGGTGCTGATGACCGGCATCACCTCCGCCATTCCGTACGGGTTCTCCGCGCTCGCGCAGATCAAATGGCGGATCGCCGACCGCCGGGCCATGCACGGCCAGCGGTTCGCCCGCGACACCGCCATCGCCGTGGTCGCGCTGGTGTTCTCGGTCCTGTTCATCTGGTACTCGCGCAACACCGGCGCCAGCGGCTTCCAGTACTGGTCCCCGTTCGTCCTGGCCGGCGTCGCCCTCCTGCTCGGCATCCCCGTCTACTTCGCCCAGCGGGACAAGATGACCCCGCCCGAGGCGGTACCGCCCTACCGGTGACACCCAGACACGGGGCGGGAGCAAGGAACGCGTGACGCAAATGGACGAGACCGGCAGAACTGCCTCCGCACCGCCGCAGAAGTACCTGTCGGTGCGCCAGGCCGCCTTCATCGGCGTCGGGGCGATGGTGGGGGCGGGGATCTTCGCGCTGCTGGGCGCGGCCGGCGAGGTGGCGGGGGCGGCGGTGTGGCTGTCGTTCCTGATCGCCGGGGTCATCGCGGGACTGCAGGGCTACTCCTTCGCGAAGCTGGGCGCGCGCTACCCGTCGGCCGGGGGCCTGCTGGAGTACGTAGCGAAAAGCATGGGCGAGGGCCACTTCACCGGCATCACCGCCTGGCTGACGTACGCGGCGAACGCCATCGTGACCGCCATGGTCGCGGTCTCGTTCGGGAGCTACGCCAGCTCGATGCTCACCGGGGAGGAGAAGGCCGTCTGGATCAAGGTGTTCGCGGCGGCCATCATCATCGTGATGACCGCGGTCAACGTGGTCGGGTCGCAGCTGGTCGCGAACGCGCAGACGGTGATCGTCTATGTCGTGCTGGGGATCCTCACTCTGTTCGCGGTGGTCACGCTGGTCAACATGACCCCGTCGCTGCTGGCGCCGTCGAAGTACCCGCCGCTGCGCGACATCATCTCCAGCGTGGCGCTGACGTTCTTCGCCTTCCTCGGCTTCGGCATCATCACCTTCACCGCCAAGGACCT
>DASTBN010000510.1:0-2708 GCA_035712045.1 Pseudonocardiaceae bacterium | reverse complement strand
ACCAGCGGGTTGACCTTCGCGGCGGCGGCGAGAGTGTCTTCTATGCCGGTGAGCCGGGCGCGGAGTGCGCCGGTGCCGGTGCGGAGTTGAGCCAGGGTGATGGCGCCCTCGGCGAACGCGGTCGAGAGGTCGGTGAGACGCTGGCCGATGGCGGCGGCTTCGGTGTGCAGCGCGGTGGTGTCCAGCTCAGGATCGGCCGGGGTGATGAACAAAGTGGTGGCGTCGGGTTGTTGCAGGCGGCCCACGATGATCCGCTCGACGTAGTCATCCAGCGCTGGCGCGGCGCGGGTGACGTGCCCGCCGCTGTGGCCAGTGTTCTCCTGGGCCTTGCACCGGTAGGCGGGGTGCTGGTGGTTCCCCGTTTGGGAGACGCGCAGGGCGGGGTGGCCGCAGACGCCGCACACGTACAGTCCGCTGCCCAGCCATTTGACCCGGTTGCTGTTGGTGGTGTTGGTGCGCCGGGCGGGGTTGCTGAGGATGGACACCACCGCGCGCCAGGTGGCTTCGGGCACGATGGCGGGCCAGGCGGCGGGAAAGGTCTCCGCGCCGTATGTGGTGAGCCCGGCGTTGCGGGGCCGGCGCAGCATGTCCCGGGCCGCCTGAGTGGTCCATTCCCGATCCCAGGCGGTGCGATGTCCCGTGTTGTTGAGCTCACGCACCACGCTGCGCAGGCTGCTCCCGGCCACGATGGCCTCGCTGGCCCCGGCGATAGCGGCGGCCTCAGCGGGGCGCGGGGTGGTGCCATCGGGCTCGAACCCGAAGGGCCGGCACCCGCCCGCCCAGCGTCCCTGCTCGGCGGCCTGGCGCCGGGCGGCGCGGACCCGTTCGCCCTTGTGCTCACTCTCAAACCGGGCCCACGCGCACAGCGTGCGCGCCACCGCCCGCCCGGAAGGCGTCGCCAGATCCAGCGGACCGGCCTTCACCGAGTGCGTCACCACCCCCCGCCGCTCCGCGAGATCAATATAGGTCTCCAGCTCCTTGGGGCTGCGGTGCAGCCGGTCGGTATGCCACGCGGTCACCACCCGGGCCCGCCCGGAGTCCAGATCCGCCAGCATCGCCAGATAGTCCGGGCGGGGCTTGCCGGTGAACGCGGACAGATCGTTATCCGCGTACACCCCCGCCAGGCGCAGCCCAAGCTGGCCGAACAACGCGCACTGATCCTCTAACTGGCGCTCCACCCCCAGCCCGGCACCCTCCCGGTCCTCCGAGATCCGCGCGTACATCACCCCCGCCACCCCGCCCGCCTCGGCCAGACCGTGCAGGCGAGCCAGCAGGGCGGCGGGCAGGTTCAGGGTGGGCACTCGAAGATGGCTCATACGCTAAATGTGTCACATCGACAGCTTGGGGAACACGACTCTGGTCCCTGTCCTACCGTTGTCCTGCGAACAAGCCATCGACCTGCGAGCAGACCAACGCTCACCACCCAGGAATCAATTACGCCTATGTATGCCGGGGGATGAGAAACCTCAGCCGGCAAGCGGCGCCGCCGAACTCGACCTACCAAGATGCGCGGGACACGTCGGCGTGGTGCGGATCGTGGTGCGAAATGAACTCAAACCATGCCTCAGAAGAACCGTGGTGCGACTTCTAGCGAACCATAGCCCCTGGTGGCAGGCGTAGGAGTCGGGGACGCAGCTCTTCCTAAGCGGATGTGCTTTTGGTCCGTATCCATTTCTGGCCAAGCTGGCGGATCTCCGCGAGGTCTGTCCAGCCGCCAGGTGTGACCGGGATGGTGTCCAGCACCTCGTTCATTCCATGATCGCCTACTCGCTGGCCGCCGAGCACGTAGGCCACTCGGTCGCCTCGTTTCCAGCGGATGGTGAACCCGTCCGCCCGATGACGGTCACAGAAGACCCACCCTGTGGGTGCTGTACTGGGGGTGAAACCACCGCCCCGGCCCATCGGTGATCCTCCCTGGGATGAATGCCATTGTGTGCGGAATCGTGGAACCGGCCAGCCGCCAGGAGCTTGGAAGGGGCGGGCGCTCAGACCAGCGGCTGGCCGGGGTCTACTAGGTGGGTGGCCAACTAGTCACCACGGTGTGCAGCACGGTGATCGCGTTGCCGGTGATCTGGTCGATCACCGGTGGCCCGCCGGGGAGGATGAGGCCGCTGCGGCGACGGCGGGTGGCCGTGCACGAGTTGGGTGCCCACATGCCCCCGATGTAGAGCACATCCGCGAACCGGGCCGTCTCGCGGACACCCCGCAGCGGCCCGTCCGGGCCGGGCGCGATCCGCTCGAACCAGAACCCCTGCGCCTTCGCGGCATCCAGCAGCCGCATCGCGGCCCGTACATCAGGGCTCTCACTCACCGGGACCCCGCTGCGGTGAGACGATCGAGGAGGGGACGCGGGTTCACTGTCGTGGCCGTCGGCACTCGGAGCGTCCCTCCGTCAGATGTCGGGTGATGAACGTCGTGGGGTGCACCCGGCGCCGGAAAGAGGCGAAGCGTGCACGGTTTGCCGCTGTGCGGATCTGGACGGCCCGTGCTGTTCCGGCGCCCGGGTGCTTAGTCATCAAACCGGCTCGGGTTTCGGACGACCCAGAGCGAGAAGGTGAGAGCTCTGTGCTGGAGACGTTGCACTCTGGCCTATCAGCTGCGGGAATCCGTTGTGAGCCTTGATACGTGAGCTTTGATACGGTGATCACGAAGCCGAACTGCGGGGGAGGTAGGCGGATGGCCGGTGGGTACCGTCGGGCTGCGCTGGC
>DASTBN010000509.1:0-3154 GCA_035712045.1 Pseudonocardiaceae bacterium | reverse complement strand
ACGCGGATCACCGGGGGCTATGCTGTGATGGCCGACGGATGAACCGCCATTCCCCGCAGAACGCGGCGTTCACCGGTTGAGCTGGTTGATCGGGCGCGAGGGGAGGCGTCGATGATCAGGGCGCGTGTGTTGCGTGTCGCCTCCTGCATGCTCGCCGCGGTCCTCGGCGTGTGGTGGATGGCATCTCCAGCGCTGGCTCATAGTCGGCCAGTGCCCGACTCCAGCTACTATCGGTCCACGATCACCGCGATCCAGCCTCCTGTCCCTGGACTGGCGCTAGCAGTGACCAGGGCCGATGGGTCGCTCACGCTGACCAACCACACCGGTAAGCCTGTGGTAGTGATCGGCTACGCCGGCGAACCCTACCTGCGGATCACGCCGACTGGGGTCGACGAGAACGTTGCATCACTGTCGTTGTGGCTGAACGGCAGGCTGCCACAGCCACCGGCGAAGGCTAACCAGCAAGTGCCGCAGTGGCGACATGTGAGCGACCAGCCCACCTTCACTTGGCATGATTATCGAACCCACTGGATGGGCCAGCAGCGCCCTCCTGTCGTCGCGGCCGATCCACATCATCCACACAAGGTCTTCGACTGGACCGTCCCGCTCACCGTCGGCGGGGAGCGGGTCACCGTCAAGGGCTCCCTGAACTGGACAGGCCTTACCGGCATCAGCACGTTTGCGATTGTCCTGATCGCGGCCGGGGGCACCGCCGGGGTCGCACTGGCGGTCGCAATGGCGGTCGTCATCAGGAAAGAACGCGCCGGCCCACGAGTCCAGCACGAGCCGATACACGTCCGCGACTGAACGCTGCCTACCTGGCACGACTACCGCATCTGTTGACGGCCAATCGACCCAGCGATGCGGCTGAAGAGGCCAGCAAGATCGCGATGAGCCGCACCATGGGTTACCTGCTCATCCTCATGCTCTAGTGCCGCCTAGGGTGTGCAAGCTGCTGGCGCGCATCGCAGCGCCGGAACGATCCGTTCGAATCTTTCCTGGTGGCTGCCCGCTCAGCTCCACAGCGGCCAGCTAGAGACATGACTGCGGCATGACAGTCAGATGACGGTGTTGTCATGATCGGATGCATCCGGGCGGCAGTTCCTTATGGTCCGGCTGTCGGCACCGATGCGCCGAGGGTTCGCGGTGTGGTTGGCCGGCGAGCGGGGAAACCACCGTCGCCCGGTACAGGCGCGCGCGAATACTGGTGACCGCGAACTGATCGCCACGTCACCCTCCCAGGGCGCCCGTCCGAGGGAGGCAGCGATGCGGCGACCCGGTGGAATCCGACGGACGAAGTCTTGGCGTCAGTTCCGGGGCATGACGGTCGTCGCAGCCGTGCTGGCTGCTGTGGTGGTTGCAGGCTGCGGATCTGGTGGCGGCAACGGCTCGGGCGGATCAGAGTCGACTCCGGTCGGCTCCAGCCGGACGAATGTGGAGGTGACGATCGCCGGTGGGAAGGTCGCGCCGGACCCAAGCCGGAAGGTGGAGGTCGCGACCGGTGATCATGTTCATCTCAGCGTGACCAGCGACCACCCTGACGAGGTCCACGTTCATGGCTATGACATCGAGAAAGAGGTCAGCGCGGGCGGCACGGTCACCATTGATTTCACGGCAGACATTCCCGGTCAGTTCGAGGTGGAGGCGCACAAGCTGTCACCGTCGCTGCTGTTCACCTTGGTTGTGAAATAAGGCCATGGGGGAGGACACGGTGCCAGCAAAGTCAGCAACGGTGGCGCCATCGTTTCCCAGGGCAGTCGGCGTCCCCCCGGGATGTTGCCGGCAGGCATCGGCTGAGCTGGATCGGGTTACCGGGGTGGCGTAGCGGTGTCCAGCCAGTGGCCGCCTGGTAGCGGGGGTGGCGGCGGGTCGCTGCTGGCTCATGGCGTCGGCGGCCGCCAGGATCTGCCGGTTTCCTTCCCCCTGGTGCTGGTCGGAGCCGTGGTCGCGCTCGTGGTGTCCTTCGGGGCGCTGGCCTGGCTGTGGCGTAAGCCGCGGCTGCGTGGTGGCGCGGCCGGCCGGCCCCTGCCGCTTGCGGTGCAGCGATTCCTCGACTCGCCGGGATTCCGCTGGGTCCTGCGGGGCGTCGGTCTCCTGCTGACCGGCTTTGTCGCCGTTGCCGCCCTCTGGGGCCCGGATCGGGCTACCAACCCGGCCGCGACCTGGGTGTTCGTCCTGTTCTGGGTGGGCCTTGTCCCGGCCTCGCTGGTGTTCGGCCCGGTGTGGCGGCTGCTCAATCCGATCCGGACCATCCACCGGGGAATCGCCCGGGTCTTCCACATCTCCCCGGAGTGGGGGCCGTTCTCGTATCCGCGCTGGCTCGGCTACTGGCCCGCCGCGGTCTCGCTCTTCTCGTTCACCTATCTGGAACTGGTCGTCCCCGATCGCGCCAGCACCGGTGTGCTGGTGCTGTACTTCCTCCTCTACTTCCAGGCCCAGCTCACCGGCGCGATCTTGTTCGGGTCAGGCTGGTTCGGCCGGGGCGACGGCTTCGAGGTGTACTCGTCACTGGTCGGCCGGATGTCGCCGCTGGGGCGGCGCGACGACGGACGCCTGGTCCTCCGCAACCCGCTCAACGGGCTCGATGCGATCAAGCCCGCGGCCGGGCTCGTGGCCACCGTCAGCGTCCTGCTGGGATCCACCGCCTACGACGGCTTCTCCTTCACCAGGATCTGGGTACAGACCATCACCACCAGCAGCATCCCGCCCGAAACGCTCGGAGCATTGGGCCTGGTCGGCTTCATCACCGTCGTCTACGCCACGTACTCGATGGCGACCTCGCTGGCGGGCACCCTGGGCGGTATTTCTGAGCGTGGGCTACCAGGCAAGTTCGTGCACTCGATCATTCCGATCGCAGCCGGATACGTGATCGCGCACTACTTCTCGTTCTTCGTCTTCGAGGGCCAGCACGCCCTGATCCTCGCCTCCGACCCCTTCGACAACGGGCAGAACATCCTCGGCACCGCCAACTGGAAGATCAACTACACCCTTCTGTCGGTCGGCACGATCGCCGTCGTCCAAGTAGTCGCCATCGTGGCCGGCCACATCATCGCAGTGATCGCCGCACACGACCGGGCAGTCCGGCTCTTCCCGCCGCGCCAAGCCGTCGCCGACCAGATACCGCTGCTCCTCCTGATGATCGGATACACCCTCG
>DASTBN010000508.1:0-2698 GCA_035712045.1 Pseudonocardiaceae bacterium | reverse complement strand
GGAGTGGTTCCCATCTCAGGCTGCCTCCGGGGTAGGCGGGTCGCCCGCATCACCTATATGAGCGATATCTATTATAGGATTCCTGTCTAGACTAAGGCCGTGCTGTTCGACAGGAATCCTACATTAGGCCAACCGACACTCTGTCGCCCGGCACGTGAGCAGCCTGATGGGCAGGGCCAGACCTGACGTGCTCCCTGCCCATCGGGTGTCCAGCACCACCAGCGCGGTGCGGCCGATCGCCTGGAGCAGCCCCGTGCCCAGGTCTCCGTCATCGGGCGCACCGCCCAGGGCCGGCCCGGATCCCGCCCATCCGGGCCGGCCCTTCTCACGGACCAGAGGTGAGGTGAACTGTGGCCAGGCACCACCGCACGACTCCACTGCTGCGCATGCTCGCCAGGCTGGGCTGGCAGCGTGATCCCGACCTGTGGACCGTGCACTGCCTCGATGGGCGCGGGCGCCGGGCCCGCATTCTCGTCCACCTCAGTGCCGCCGGAGTCTGCCTCACGGTGCCCGATGACGGTCCGTTGCGGCTGACCGCGCTGCGGGCGGGGCGGCTGCGCGCGGCCTTGCGGGACGCGTTCCTCAGTACCGGGCTCGCCGGCCGTACTGCTGAGAGGAGATACCCCTGAGCGTCGGGAAGCTCTGGGAGGATGCTGGTCGTGGGGAGCGACCGGGATCCGCTGGAAGGGCTCGACGACGAGCAGCGCGTGGCGGTGTGTGCGCCGAGGGGCCCGGTGTGCGTCCTGGCCGGTGCCGGCACCGGGAAGACGCGCACCATCACCCGGCGGATCGCCCAGCTCGTCCGGACTGGCCATGTCGCCCCCGGGCAGGTCCTGGCGGTGACGTTCACCGCCCGCGCGGCGGGGGAGATGCGCACCCGGCTGCGGGACCTGGCGGTCGGGGGAGTGCAGGCCCGGACCTTTCACGCTGCCGCGCTGCGGCAGCTGCGCTACTTCTGGCCGCAGGTAGTGGGGGGTGAGCTGTGGCCGCTGCTGGAGCACAAGGTGCGCCTGGTGGGCCAGGCCGCGCAGCGGGCCGGCGTGGGCACCGGTGCCGACGATCTCCGGGACTTCGCCGGTGAGATCGAGTGGGCCAAGGCGAGCCTGGTCAGCCCCGATGACTATCCCGCCGCGGTAGCTGCGGCCCGGCGGGACACCCCAGCGCCAGCGGTCAGGATCGCCGCGATCTACACCGGATACGAGGAGCTGAAAACCCGGAACCGGCTGCTCGACTTCGACGACCTCCTGCTGCACACAGCGGCCGCGATGGAGGAACACCCCGAGGTGGCCCAGGAGTTCCGGGACCGTTACCGCTGCTTCGTCGTCGATGAGTACCAGGACGTCACCCCGCTGCAGCAGCGGGTGCTGGACGCGTGGCTGGGCGGGCGTGACGACCTCACCGTCGTCGGCGACGTCAACCAGACGATTTACTCTTTCGCGGGCGCGGCTCCCCGCTTCCTCCTGGAGTTCGGCCGACGATTCCCTGACGCGGTAACTGTGCGGCTGCACCGTGACTACCGCTCCACCCCGCAGGTCGTGTCGCTGGCGAACCGGGTGATCGCCGGTGCCCGGGGCCGCCCGGCGGGCGCCCGGATCGCGCTGGAGGGCCAGCTGCCGCCCGGTCCCGAGCCGACCTTCACCGAGCACGACGACGAGCCCGCTGAGGCGGCCGCGGTGGCGGCGGCGGTCGGGGAGCTGCTGCGGGAGGGAATCGCGGCCGCGGAGATCGCGGTGCTGTTCCGGGTGAACGCCCAATCCGAGGTGTACGAGCGGGCATTGGACGCGCTCGGGATCCCATACCAGGTTCGCGGCGGGGAGCGGTTCTTCCACCGTCCGGAGGTCCGGGGCGCGATCCGCGCCCTGCGCGCCGCCGCCGATGCGGGCACCGGAGAGGCAGGAGCGGAGCTGGGCGCCACTGTGCGCGCTGTCCTGGCCCGGCACGGGCTCACCGAGCAGCCCCCGGCGGGCAGCGCCGCGCGGTCGCGCTGGGAATCCGTCCGGGCCCTGGCCGAGCTGGCCGAGGACCTCGCCCAGGCCACTCCCATGGCTGGCCTCACCGGGCTGGTCGCCGAGCTCGACGCCCGCGCCGAGGCCGCGCACCCGCCCGCAGTGCAAGGCGTGACGCTGGCCTCCCTGCACTCTGCGAAGGGCCTGGAGTGGGACGCGGTGTTCCTGGTTGGCCTCGCCGATGGCACCCTCCCGATTCAGTACGCCGAAGGTGATCAGGCCGCGCTGGAAGAGGAGCGCCGCCTGCTCTACGTCGGCGTGACCCGGGCCCGGCACCGGTTGGGGCTGTCCTGGGCGCTGTCCCGTCACCCGGGAGGAAGGAGCTCGCGCGAGCGCAGCCGTTTCCTGCGCGGCGTGAGTACTCGCGTCACCCCGCCCCGCGCCCGTGGCCGGGCGGTGCGAGGAAAGGCGTGAAATTCGGTTGCCGGTGTATCAGCGCAGCCCTACCGTAACTCTTATCTCCTGGAAGCGGTCGTTGGATGCGGCTGACCAGGGTGGAGCGCCCGGCCACTGAACGTGGGCCCTGAGTGGGAAGGAGGGATCCCGATGGAGATGAGTATCTCAATGACGGGTGCCCGCTCCTTCCCGCAGTGCGGGTACCGCGTCGTGTCTGGGGTGGTCCGGTCCAAGCATCGGTTACTCGCTGGACGCCACTTCCACCCCGCCCTCGCCGACCCGTCTCGTTTTGATCT
>DASTBN010000507.1:0-9200 GCA_035712045.1 Pseudonocardiaceae bacterium | reverse complement strand
CGCGCGGACGCGCTGGGGCTGCGGGCCACCCTCCCCGCGGTGGCCAGCGCCCTGGATGGCGGGGCCGGGTCGCTGCTCGCCGCCGCAGGCGCGGTGCTCGCGGCCGGCCAGCCCAGCGAGCGGACCAGCGCTGGCACGCGGCCCGCTCCGGTGTTCGGCACCCTGCGCGGCGGCCTCACCCGTCTCGTGGACGCGCTGGTGGCCGCGGCCGGGCTGCGGGTGCGGCTCGGGATGCCGGTACGCGGGCTGGCTCGCACGATCGGGGGGTGGCGGGTGGAGCTGGGCGACGCGAACCATCCCGAGCACCTTGATGCCGACGCCGTGCTGCTGGCCGTGCCGGCTCCCGCGCTGCGGCGGCTGCTGGCCGATCCCTTGCCGACCGCGTCGGCCGCCGCGAGGCGCGTCGAAGTCGCCTCCAGCGCGGTCGTCGGGCTCGCCCTGCCACGCGGAGCCGGGCAATGCCTCCCGGAGCGCTCCGGTGTGCTGGTGGCCGCCACCGAGGCGCTCTCGGTGAAAGCCTTCACGTTCTCGGGGCGTAAGTGGGCGCACGCGTCCTCACCTGAGGTGGTACTCGTGCGCGCGTCGCTGGGCCGCCATGGTGAGTCCCGGGTGCTGCGGCGCGAGGACGCGGAACTCATCGAGCTGGCGCGGGCCGATCTCGCCGCGCTCACCGGGATCACCGCGGCGCCGGTGGACACCGTGGTGGCGCGGTGGGGCGGTGGCCTGCCGCAATACGCCCCAGGTCACCTGGACGCGGTCGCGGCCCTGGAGAACGCGGTCGCCACTATGCCTGGCCTCGCTGTGGCGGGCGCGATGCTGCACGGGGTCGGCGTGCCGGCGTGCATCGCCACCGCCGAGGCCGCCGCGCGGCGCATCGTGGCGCATCTCAGCGCTCCCGCCCGCGCGGTGGGAAGATGAAGCCCATGGCACGCCTGGACTACGCCGCGCTGAACACCACCATCCGGTACACCATGTGGTCGGTGTTCCGGATGGAGCCGGGCCGGTTGCCCGCCGATCGGGCCGAGCCCGCTCACGAGGCGCAGCACTACCTGGAAGCCCTGGAGGGCAAGGGCGTGACGGTGCGCGGGGTGTATGACCTCGCTGGCCTGCGCGCCGACGCGGACTGGATGATCTGGTGGCACGCCGAGGAGATCGAGCGGCTGCAAGCCGGGTACGCCGACCTGCGGCGGGGCACCGCGCTGGGCCGGGCCAGCACCCCGGTGTGGTCGACGGTGGCACTGCACCGCCCAGCGGAGTTCAACAAGAGCCACATTCCCGCGTTCCTGGCCGGTGAGCAGCCCAGGCGCTACGTCAGCGTCTACCCCTTCGTGCGCTCCTACGACTGGTACCTGCTGCCCGAGGCCGAGCGCCGCGAGATGCTCGCCGAGCACGGCAGGCAGGCGCGGGAATTCCCCGATGTGCGGGCCAATACGGTCGCCTCGTTCGCGCTGGGTGACTACGAGTGGATCCTCGCGTTCGAAGCCGATGAGCTGCACCGCATCGTCGACCTGATGCGGGCGCTGCGGGCCAGCCGGGCCCGCCGCCACGTTCGCGAGGAGGTGCCGTTCTACACCGGCACCCGGGTTCCCGTCGCCGAACTGGTGGCTTCGCTGCCTTAACTAGCGGGCTGGTCCACTGCTTCGCCGCCGCTGGGCACCAGCCGCAGTGAGATCGAATTGATGCAGTAACGCTGGTCGGTGGGGGTGTCGTAGCCCTCACCCTCGAAGACGTGCCCGAGATGGCTGTGGCAGGTGGCGCAGAGCACCTCGACCCGCTTCATGAACATGCTGCGGTCCTCGCGCAGGATGACCGCGTCACCGGCCAGCGGGGTGAAGAACGAGGGCCACCCACAGTGCGACTCGAACTTGTGGCCGCTGCGGAACAGCTCCGCGCCGCACGCCCGGCATTCGTAGACACCCGTGGTCTTGGTGTGCTCGTACTCACCGGTCCCCGGCGGCTCGGTGCCCGCCTGGCGCAGCACCGCGTATTCCTGCGGCGTGAGCTGCTCCCGCCATTCCTCGTCGGATTTGACGACCCTGGGCGCCGCGCCCTTCACCGGCTTCATAGCCGACACGCTACGCGAGGCGGCGTCCGGTATCAGCCCAGCAGGGTGGTGAGGACGAACACGACGACGCCCCATATCGTGATGGCCGCTCCCAGCAGGATCAGCGACACCACCACCACGGCCGCGACCCGCCGCAGCCCCTCGGTGCGATTGGCTGAGTCAGCGAAGTCGCTGACGCCGGAGAGGTATCCCTCGATCGTGAAACCGGGGCGCAGCTGGTGAGTGCGGTCCAGGTGCTCGGAGAAGGCCCGGACCTCGGGATCGTCGCGATCCAGCCCGATCAGGGCGTCCTCAAGTCGGCGGCGTTCCTGCTCGTCTGCCCACCAGCGGTCGCTGCGCACCACGCTCTCACGGTAGCTTGCCGGACGTGGGCCGTGCAGACGCGCTGGAACTCTCGGTGCCCGGGCCGGGCGCCGAGCGCACCGTGCGGGTGTCCAACCCGGACAAGGTGTACTTCCCGGAGCGCGGCATCACCAAGCGGCAGATCGTGGAGTACTACCTCGCGGTGTCGGAGCCGCTGCTGCGGGTCCTCGCGCAGCGCCCGGTCACGCTGAAACGCTTCGTGGACGGGGTGGCGGGGGAAGCCTTCTACGCCAAGCGGGTCCCCAAGGGCGCACCGCCGTGGGTGGACTCGGTGGAGATCACCTTCCCGTCCGGGCGCACCGCCCGGGAAGTGTGCCCCACTGAGCCCGCAGTACTCGCCTGGGCGGCGAACCTGGGTACCTTCGACTTCCACCCGTGGCCGGTCCGCCGGCCTCATGTCGATCATCCCGATGAGCTGCGGGTCGACCTCGACCCGCAACCGGGTACCGGCTTCACCGACGCGGTCGCGGTGGCTGGGGTGCTCCGGGAGGTTCTGGCCGGCGCGGGGCTCACCGGGTACCCGAAGACCTCCGGGGGCCGGGGAATCCATGTCGCGGTCCGGATCCACCCGGAGTGGACCTTCGTGCAGGTCCGCCGGGCGGTGATCGCCCTGGCCCGCGAGGTGGCGCGGCGGATCCCGGATCATGCCACGGTGTCGTGGTGGAAGGAGGAGCGCGGTCAGCGCGTGTTCCTGGACTTCAACCAGGCCGCCCGGGATCGCACAATCGCCTCGGCGTGGTCGGTGCGCGGCACCCCGAGGGCGACGGTGTCGATGCCGCTGCGCTGGGAGGACCTGCCCTCGGTTGAGCCCGAGGATTTCGATGTGTTCACCGCGCCCGCGTTACTCGCCCAGAGGGGTGATCCCCACGCCGGGCTGGACGACGAGGCTTTCGACATTCAGGTCCTGCTGGAATGGGCGGCCCGCGACGAGCGCGACCACGGCCTCGGCGATCTTCCCTACCCGCCGGAGTACCCGAAGATGCCTGGTGAGCCACTGCGCGTGCAACCATCCCGGGCGCGGCGCTCTAGCAGCGGGAACCCGTCCGATTGACGGCGTGTACCCACATCCACAGCAATCACTCGCCGGATAGCCTAGAACCATGGCTGAACGGCGCTCACCCAGCGCGGGCCACTGTCCACCGACGGTGCCAGAGAATGGATCAAGGTCCGAGCCGGGCAAGTGACCGAGTCCTGTTCGGGCTGGTGAGAGCTGAGATTACACCGACAGCGACCGATACGTGCCGGACCCCAGCGGACGGTGCATCACACTCAAGTTGATCAATCAGATGCGCTCGCCCGGCCGATGTGCTTACGTGTGCTGGTACATCGCGATTGCGGTCACAGCTCCGCGCCGCCGTTTCTGACCAGCGGCCGATGCCCCCACACGGCGGGGCCCGTCCCCTTCCCGGCGTCGCGGGGGTATCCAGCTAGAGCTCCCGAACCACCCATGATCGCCGTTTGTGTGTCGAAAGCGACACATTTTGTCACTTTCGACACACAAACAGTGATCATGGACCGCTCTGCCATCCTTAGCTAAGTGGTATTCCTCAGGAGGCGTCTTCCGGGAGGCTCGAGGCGTTATCGCTACCCGAAGATGCCGGGCGAGCCACTGCGCGTGCGGCTATCCCGGGCGAAGCGCGCTTAAGCGGCACGGGCCCGGAGTCATGTGGGCCAGTCGCTGAGCACGATGTTCATCACGTTGAGCGCGTCCCCCGATGCCCGTTCTGTCACCGGCAGGCCGCTGGGGACGATCAGGGAGGACTTGCGTTGCCTGGTGGCACTACAGGAATCGCGGAACCCGGCGAGGTAGATGGTGTCGCGCCATTGGTCGGTGTCTCTGATGCCGAGTAGCGGGCCGTCCGGGCCGGGGCGATGCGCTCGAATCGGAAGCCGCTGAGTTTGAGGTAGTCGAGCAGGCGTTTGCCGATCGCCAGATCCGGGCTCTCGGGTGTGGTCACCGGGACCCGCTCATCGGTGCCAGGGTGCGTGTGGTGGCGCTGGTGGAGCGGGTCACGGCAGTGCCCGCCGCTGGCAGAGCTGGCACGGGCCACGCCCTGGGTCAACCATGCTCGCCGCTGGGAACTGGGCGCCACACATCGCCCGGTAGTCCCCGTGCGCCCGGCCCGCGAGCAGTTGATCGGGGCTGACCCGGTGGGTCAGCTTGGTCTGCGCGTCGACCAGCTCAATGCCCGGTAGCCGCCGCTCAGGTGCCCGGGCGTGGGCCCGCCGCCGCTTGCTGTGCTTTCCTGCCATGAAAGTGCCCGCCACACGTCGAGAGTGCCTAAGGTGTGTGGCCGCCGGGCCCCCTGGCTTGCGGGAACCTTCAGTGGCACTAGGTCACGGACTCTATCACTGTGGTTTCACGATGACCAGCGTGGCTCTGTTTCCACATCCTGACATCCCGCTACGATCTCGCCCATGGCAGGACCAACCATCAGGCGTGTGCAACTGGGCATTGAACTGCGGCGGCTCCGGGAAGCGGCGGGGATGTCGCGACCGGAGGCAGCGGCGGCCATCAAGACCTCGAGGTCACGGATCGCCGCGATCGAGCTGGGCCGTAACGTGGTCTCGTACTCGGAACTCATCGTGCTGCTCCGCGACCATTACCACGGTACTGAGGAGCAACTCACGGCACTGGAGGAGATCCGTGAGGAGGCCAGCCAGCGCGGCTGGTGGTCCACCTATGCCCTGCCGGAGAACCTGGGCACCTACGTCGGCCTGGAGTCCGACGCGTCCTCGCTGCGGCGCTTGGATCTGGAGAATATCCCCGGCCTGCTCCAGACCGAGGCGTACATGCGCACGCTATTCACGATCGACACCCGCGTATCCGACAGGGAGATGGAGCGGGGGATCGCGTCGCGGCTGCGCCGCCAGGAGCGCCTGACCGGGCCCAACCCGCTCCAGCTCACGGCGGTCGTCTCCGAGGGGGCGTTGCTGCGCTGTGCCGGTGACAGGCAACTCGCCGCCGGGCAGCTGGCACGTCTGATCGAGGTGGCCACCTGGCCGAACATCGAGCTGCGGGTGCTCCCCTTCGGCTTCGGGCTGCACGCCGGCATGGCCGGGCAGTTCGCCCTGCTGAGCTTCCCCGATGATCTGCTGCCCGATATCGCGCACCAGGAATACGTCGTGGGTGGGCACCTCATCGACGACGCCGCAGTGGTCTCCCAGCTGACTACAGTGTTCAGCGAGCTGCGCGGCCAGGCGCTCGGTCCTGACGAGTCCCTGGCCATGATCGCGCAGCTCGCTGAGCATCAACGTGGGTAAACGAAAGAGGGCACTCATGACACATGACCCGGCTCCCGCCCTGTGGCGGAAGTCTACCCGCAGCATGTCCGAAACTAGCTGCGTCGAGGTGGCTGACTTTCCTGGCGGCCACCGCGCCGTGCGGGACAGCAAGAATCCCACCGGCCCCGTGCTGAGGTTCACCTCGTCGGCGTGGACCGCGTTCACCACGGGAATCCGTACCGGCGAGTTCGGCTGACGGACGGCAACAAGCGCCCCCGGTAGCCAACCATGCCGCCGGGGGCGCCACTATCGAAAGCTGTGATGAACCGTGGTTCACGTGCCTTCGCCGTGATTGTGGTTTCCCTGGGGCTGGCCAGTCGCGCGTACCGGCGGCGCGCCGAGGCGCGGGACGCTCGCCGGTATCCGCCGCCTGGGGATTTGGTTGACATCGGGGGCCGCCGTCTGCACCTGTGCCGCGCTGGTGAGGGCACACCTTCGGTGATTATCGTGCCGTGTCTGGGTGGTCCCGGTTCGGAATGGTCGGCTGTGCAGCGCGGGCTGGCGCGGTACACCAGCGTTTACACCTATGACCTCGACCGGTGGCATCATCGCCCGCCAGTACGCCGCTCGCCACCCCGAAGGGCTCGCCGGGCTGGTGCTGGTGGATTCCAGCCACGAGGACCAGATCCGCCGTCTCGCCCCGGCCAAGCCACGGCGTGATCGCGTTGATTTGTGGCGCCGCTCGATCGTGTGCCTAGTCACGCCGCTGGGGGTTGTCCGCGCCGCTGAGGCGCTCGGTCTCCGGGAGCGCCGGGCTGATGCCGCTGGCGTCATGGCGCAGGCCGCGCGGACCCGCCGGGCCGACGCCCAGGAAATGATCAACCATGCGCTGACTGTGCCGGGGACGAAACCGCCCGATCTCGGTGACCTCCCCCTGCTTGTGATCACGGCTGGGGCGGCTGACCGGGGGGAGGCCTGGCCGGTGTGGCGCCAGATGCAAGCGGAACTCGCCGGGCTATCAACACGGAGCACGCACGTGATGATCGGCGGCGTAGGCCATCACATTAACCGGGATGACCCTGACGCTCTCATCGAACAGATACGGGAGGCGATCGAACGCTTCCCGTAGTTCAATCATTCTTCATGAGATTTCATGTCGCTGAACAAGGAACATACAATTCGTGGCAAACGTCGGTGAGTGGCCCCGGCATAGTAACGAATTGACGCCTGGATTCGTTATCCTGGTGGAGGCCAGCGGTTACCAAGCCCACTCCCGAGCGGAGGAGCGGACTACCTCGCCTGCGGGAATCGTCCCGCGCGGTTCCGGTTCCTTCGCGGCGGCCCGGCCTGTGCCCTTCCCCCGCGGACAGGCCGTGGCCGCCCCTTATCTGATCTCAGGCTCCGCCAACCCCGGATTCCGCGCGACTGACGCATATATTCCGGCTCGGGTGACCGAGTGTCCCAGGCCGATTCCGTGAGGTGACAACTCGCCGGAACCGCGATGAGATGGGCCGATGAGTAACATCGGCGGGCCGGGCGCCGATAATCGGGATGCATCCTCCTCACCATGCCCCAAGCCTCTTAGGTGGATTTTTTATCCCCTGAGAGCGGGGCGCACGAACAGCCCGGTTGCGGTCGCCCCCCATCCCGCCGGGCTGTTCGCCTATTTCCCGGGCGATGTCCTGGTGCGCGAGGAGGAATCCCTCGAACACGGAGCGCAGCTCGGCGCGGAGGCGCTCGATATCGTCGCGGAGCTCGCGCACATCGTCGGCGAGGACCTGGATTTCCTGGGATAGCTCGGTCACGTCTGGTTTCCCCACGTGCGGCATGGCGCGGAGGCGATCGCCTCCGTTGTGCCGCGCGGGGAAGGCTGGAGGATTGCCAGGAATCGGTGCCTGGGTGAACAGGCGGCGTATAGCGCGAGCTATCTCCCGAATCTGCGCAAACGCAGGCTGTTCGACACCACGAACAGCGAGGACAGCGTCATCGCGCCACCCGCGATCAGCGGGTTGAGCAGGCCGAACGCCGCCAGCGGCAGGGCGGCGACGTTGTAGCCGAACGCCCACGTGAGGTTGCCGTGGATGGTGCGCAGGGTGGCGCGGGCCAGCTTGATCGCGCTGGGAGCCACGGTCAGATCGGTGCGCATCAGGATCAGGTCCGCGGCGCCGAGCGCCACATCGGTGCCCGAGACCACCGCCAGGCCCAGGTCGGCGCGGGCCAGCGCGGGGGCGTCGTTCACCCCGTCCCCGACCATGGCCACGGAGTGACCCCCCGCTCGCAGGTTCTCGATCACCGCGGCCTTGTCGTGCGGCAGCACCTCGGCGATGACCTCGCCGATGCCGGTCTGGGTGGCGACCGCATGGGCGGTGGCCTGGTTGTCGCCGGTGAGCAGGATCGTGCGTAATCCCAGCCGGTGCAGTTCGGCAACCGCCTCGGCGGCGCTGGGCCGCACCGTGTCCGTGAGCGCGAACGCGCCTTCGGTGACGCCTCCCGCCGCGACCAGGACGGTCGTCCGGCCCTGCCGCTCCCACTCCGCCCGCTGCCGTTCCAGCGCGGGCGGCACCGGGACGGCGTGTGAGCCCAGCAACCGGGCCGATCCGACCAGCACGTCCTCGCCCCCGACCACGCCACGGGCTCCCAGGCCGGACAGGCTGGTGAAATCCGTGACCGGCGGGATCTGCCCCAGCCCGGCGCGGGCTAGTGCGCTGATCGCCGCCGCGACGGCATGCTCGGAGGCGTCCTCGACGGCACCGGCGTGGCGCAGCAGGGTGTCCAGCTCGGTACCGGTGGCCAGCGCGACATCGACCACCGCCATCCGGCCGGTGGTGATGGTGCCGGTCTTGTCGAGCACCACCGTGTCGATGGCCTTCGCGGACTCCAGCGCCTGGTGACCCTTGATGAAGATGCCCAGCTCAGCACCGCGCCCGGAGGCCACCATGAGGGCCGTCGGCGTGGCCAGGCCCAGCGCGCACGGGCACGCGATGATCAGCACCGCCAGCGCGGCGCTGACCGCGGGCTCCGCCCGCCCGCCGATGGCCAGCCATCCGAGCAAGGTCAGGACCGCGAGCCCGAGGACGATCGGGACGAAAACCCCGCAGACGCGATCCGCCAGCCGCTGCACGCTGGCCTTGTCGTGCTGGGCCCGCTCGACCAGGCGCACCAGCCCCGCCAGCTGGGTGTCCGCGCCCACCCTGGTGGCGCGCACCACCAGCCGGCCACCGCAGGCGATCGTGCCACCGATGACGGCGCTGCCCCCGGACACCTCCACGGGGGCCGATTCACCGGTCATCGTGCTGGCGTCCACCCCGCTGTGCCCCGCCACCACCTCACCATCGGCCGCGATGGTCTCCCCGGGGCGGACCACGAAACGATCACCTACCCGCAGCCGCGAGACTGGGACGCGGTGTTCCCGCCCGTCCTCGCCCAGGACCGAGACCTCCCGCGCGGCGATCGCGGCCAGCCCGCTCAGTGCGCCACCGGCCCGCCGCTTGGCCCGCGCCTCGAACAACCGCCCGCCCAGCAGGAAGATCGTCACTCCGACGGACAC
>DASTBN010000506.1:0-2878 GCA_035712045.1 Pseudonocardiaceae bacterium | reverse complement strand
CGAGCGCGAGCTGGGCCAGCGCCGTCACCCACGCCATATCGGCTTGATCGTCGGCAGTCGGGGGACACCAGCTGTCCCGGGCCATCCCGAGCGCGCGGCGCGCCGCAGCGCCTTGATCCATCCGCGCCAGCACGATCGCCGAGTCCGCCGCCAGCCACGAGGCCAGCTCTGACGTCCGGGAGGTGGCCGGCACCGAATCCAGGCTGATCTTCCCGAGCTGCAGCAGCTTCAGCCCGTCGTTGTGATGGCCGCGTTCCGCGGTGGCCACACCCGAGAGATAGGCGGCCTTGCTGAACACCAGACCGTCGCTGGTGCCGAGCTCCATCGCCCGCGCGAGGTGGTAGGACGAGGCGGCGTCCTGGTGAGCGTCGAAGGCGGCCCACCCGGCGACGGTGTGCAGCTCCCCGATGGCGACGGTGAGATCACTGGTGATCTTCTCAGGTCCCGGCACCGACATCAGCCGTTCCGCGCTCAAGGCAACCTGGCTCAGCGTCTCGGCGGACCCGCCGTATGCCTTGGCGAGGGTCTCCAGCTGCCGGGTCAGGGCACGGAGCGCCCCGACGTCCCGCGCGGCCAGCCGGGAGGGCAACGGGGTTGGCGGCTCGGGGTGTTCGGGCAGCTCAGGCGGGGCGCCGAGCTCGGGATCGCCGAACAACGCCCCGGTGGCGGCGGCCAGCAAGGCGCGTCGCTTCGTGTCCTCGTCCATCGGCTCGGCCGGAACCAGCTGAGGGCGCTCCGGCGCGGCGGCCAGGCCCATGCGCCCCCGGGCGATGCCGAGCCCGTCAGCGATCCGCATCAGCACCGGGTAGGTGAGCACCTGGCGGCCCCGCAGGATCTCCGAGATCTCGGATTGCGACTGCCCGGTCAGCGCGGCGATCTGGCGCTGGCTGAACCCGGCGTCGGTGAGCCGCCGGTACACCGCGCCGATATCCCGCCGGGCCAGGGCGGCCCGCATGGCGGGCTGCTCCCACAGGGCGGGGTGCGGCACGACCGTGCCTCGTGAAGTGATCATCCCGCAGCCAGGCCGCACCGTGAGGACTTGGAGCATCCGAGCCACACGAATACGGCACGTACCACCGAAAGGACTAACCAGATTCGCGAAAATCGCACGTTCAACTCCATAAAGTAGCCAATCGAATGAACTGATATCACTCATGTGAGCTACGTGGTCGAAACGGCTAATAACGGACGAGCACCTGAACGTCTGGTGAGCGGATGACGACGAACGATCGCCGAGGCGCCTGGCCGCGCGGCAGCAGCGATTTCGCTCCACCTCCACGGGGCGGCAGCGGCCACAGCATCGGCCCCGCTGACGATGTGATCGGCAGGCCGCCGACTAGCCAGGTGCCTAGTCGGCGGTGGTGGCGCGGACGCGGAGTTGCGGGTCCGGTGTGGTGCTGGCGCAGCCGGTGCCAGGCAAAGGAACGTACAAGTCGGCACGCTCATCGGGCGGGTAGACACGCAGGCCACGCACCGGCGCCGGCTGGCACACGGCCGGATCGAACACGCCGACATCGGTGAAACTGACCTCGGCCGCGGCGCTGCGGCCAGGGCTTAGCGTGACCCGGGGGCCGATCCCGCCGTCACGCGCGGCCGCTGAGCCGACCTGGTGGCCGTCGTCGCCCGCGACGTAAGACACGCCGGGATAACCCTGGATCACGCAGGTATGATCGCTGTGGTTGGTGAATCGCAGCGTGCGGTAGACGTGACCGGCGGCACCCTCACCACCTGCGATCGTCACAGTCAGATCAGCCGAGCGGCACACGGGAGGCGCCTCGCTGACCGGCGCCGCCGGGCCAGGCTCCGGCGCATCTGGCGCCGATGCGGCTGGCGAGCCGCCCATGATGGTCGCCGACGGGCTGGCCGCCTCCTGGCCCAGCCCGCACCCAGCGGTGAGCGCGGCGAACAACACCGCCTGACCCCGGATTCTCGGCATCTTCCACACTGTGCTGGCCTCCAGATTCAGACTACGCACACTTAAGGGATGTTCCGGGATAGGTCGCGGTTGTGAGCCCGCGGGTCGTGGAGAACGTCGTACGCCAGCAAGGCACAGTTACCTGATGAGCGGCACCGTGACCGACCCCCACGCGGACCGGGCGTTCTTCGGGCACCCCCGCGGGCTGGCGAACCTGTTCGGCGTCGAGGTGTGGGAGCGCTTTTCCTACTACGGAATGGTGGCCTCGCTGACGCTGTACCTGTATTACGAGGTGACCGGCCCGAATCCCGGTCTCGGACTGCCCAAGAGCACCGCCACCAGCCTGGTCGGCGCCTACGGCGGGCTGGTCTACGTCTCGACCATCGCCGGGTGCTGGATCGCCGACCGGCTGCTGGGCGCAGAGCGGACGCTGTTCTGCAGCGCGGTGCTGGTGATGATCGGGCACGTCGCGCTGGCGGTCCTGCCAGGCCTGGTGGGGGTCGGAGTGGGCCTGGCCTGTGTCGCGCTGGGCAGTGGCGGAGTCAAGGGCAACGCGACGGCGGTGGTGGGCACTCTCTATGGCCCCGACGACGAGCGCCGGGACGCCGGTTTCTCGATCTTCTATATGGGGATCAACATCGGCGGGCTGCTCGGCCCGCTGCTGACCGGGCTCACCAGGAGCACGCTCGGTTTCCACTACGCCTTTGGTGTCGCGGCGATCGGGATGGCGGTCGGCTTGATCCAGTACGCCCTCGGGCGGGGCAATCTGGGCGCCGAGGCCAGTGTCGTGCCCAATCCGCTGCCCCGCTCCCGCCTGCGCCTCGTCGCGGGCGGCGTCGCGGTGACCGCAGCCGCGGTAGCCGTCCTGGTGGCGATCGGGGTGATCAGGGCCGCGCGGCTGTCCACGATCGTGGTCGCGGTGTGCGGGGTGGCCGCAGTGGCCTACTTCGCGGTCATCCTCAC
>DASTBN010000505.1:0-9879 GCA_035712045.1 Pseudonocardiaceae bacterium | reverse complement strand
TCAGGTTCCGGCGTCGCCAGGATTGTCTTCAGCGCTGCGAAGCCTGGTGTGCGGCCCAGGGCTGGGATCAGCCCAGCGGCGAGCAGTGAGGACTTGCCTGTTCCGGATGCAGCCGCCAGCACCACCGGCCCGCCACCGCGGTATTGCTGCCGCTGGCGAAGCCGGTCGAGCAGGTACTGGGTGTCCTGGTCCCTGCCGAAGAAGTACCGTTTTTGATCCTCGCTGAACGGGCCGGTTCCCGGGTAGGGGCATTCCGGGGGGCCCGGCTGGCCGGGCGCGCCCTCGATCTGGTCGAGGCAGTCAGTCAACGCCGTCCCCCAACTTGAGACATCTTCCCCGGCGTCTAGCCCTGAGCGACCACTGGCGCACACGCCGCGTCGTGCCAGGTCAACAGCCACTTCCCGGTATCTGCGCCGAGCCAGGGCTCACACGCTGGACTCCTGGAACCGGCCATGCGATGTGAGCACGGGATCGTAACAACCGTCTCGACACGGCGATAGACCGGCATACAGTGTGACACTCGAGGGCTAGGCTTCCCGGATCTGGGATCCTCCCAGGCTCAGGATCCGTGGCTCCGCACTAGGGGGTGCTTGATGCTGGACGTGTCCGATAGAGACGTCCCGGCGGTCGGCGTGCCGCTGCGGCCGGCGCGCTCTTCCCGGCGAGAATCCAGATCAGGGCACACCGGCACCGGCCAGAAGCCCGCGTCATCGACGACGCGTTTCCCCGCCATGTTCAGCGCCTTCCTCGTGCTCCCTGCAGTCGTGGCCATATCGGTACTCGTCGCACGGGCCTACACACCGCGCGCTGCGGCGAAATATTCTCCGGTCGTGGCGTCCTCGGGCGTCGACTGCATTGGTGACGGTGCGAGCTGCGTGGGATTCATCGACGGGTCCAGAGGGGAGGTTAGTGTCACTAATAACAGGGATCCACGCTATCATTGGCGTTTCAAGCTCACCTGCGGTTTCGGTGGTGATCAGATCAGTGCGTTGTACGATGCGTCGCCCGGAACGGTGACCTCTCAGCTGACGTGCAATTTCAATGCCCCGGCCACGTACTGGAACGTCATCGTCGATTATCGGCCTTGATCTGGATTCGGCAGCTCATGACGACAGGCGGGCGGCGACCTCGGAGCGAGCGCTTCGTCGTGTGTGGTGACAACTCGCTGGCCTTTCACCTCGCCCGCGAGCTCAGGCGGCATACCACTGGCTATGTCACCGTGGTCCTGCCCTCTATTGAACGTAACCACGGGCCGCGAATCAAGTTGATTGCCGGGGTAGATTCCGTCCCGGCTCCCGTGCTGAACGAGGACGCCTTCTGCGAAGCTAAAGTGGCGCAGGCCAGTGCCGTTGCCCTGGTCGGCCAGGATGACACGGACAACCTCCGGGACGCATTCAAGATCAATATGCTGTACCCCAGCGTGCGACTGGTTATCCGTCTCTTCGACATGAACCTCGTTAACCTCATCAAGAACGAGTTTCCGCGCTGGTCCGTGTTGTCTGATGCTCAAACTGCGGCCCGGTCGTTCGCTGCGGCGGCGCTGGGGGGCCGGGTGTTCACTCCTTTCGAGCTACGGCACGGGGACGACTTTGTGAAGCTTTATCCGGCGGAGCGGCGTGCTGTGGCTGATCTTCCGCTTGTCTGCCAGATGGTCGTCACCGGTGTTTCAGGGGAGCCCGAGCTGCTACCCGGGGTCGGCGCGAGCGGAGGCGGCGGGGATAAAGATATCGTGGTCGCGCACAGTGGTGCCACTCCCGATCGCCGGGAAATCGAATTTCTTGGCAAGTGGCGGCGGCCGATCCGTGGGTTTTTCGACCATAAGCGGTGGTGGCCGATCCGTGGGTTTTTAGACCACAAGGTGAAGCTGGCCATTTTCTCCATGTGTATCATCGTGTTGATGGGATGGGGCGTGCTCGCCGTTCTCGGTCACACCGGGACGGGAGACGCGTTCTACAGAATTATTCTTGATTCGCTGGGCGCCGCTGAGTTCGAGTCCGAGCTGAATGGCTTGAACCGGATATTCCAAGTGATCGTCACACTGGCTGGAGTCTCCTACTTCATTCCGGTGATCACCGCGAAACTGGTTACCGAAGCTGTCCGGTCCCGCTATCCCGAGCTGGTCAGGCCCCGCCCCGTCGCTAACCATATCGTGCTCGTCGGATTGGGCAAACTCGGCATTTGCGTGCTAAAGGAGTTGCGCGAGCGGGGTGAACGGGTGCTGTGTGTGGATAAGGACAGGCAGGCCCGTGGTGTATCGCTCGCGAGACTTTACCGCGTGCCGGTGGTATTCGGGGATGCCAGCGAGGCGGACATTCTGCGTGACGCGTACGTGGATAAATGCCGTGCCCTGATCGTTGTCACCGGCAGCAACAGCACTAATCTCACCGCCGCCTTGCATGGCCGTGAGATAAAAAAGGGAGCCGCTTCGCGTGGCCGTGAGATAAAAGAAGAAGATTTCCGCGTCGTGCTCCGGCTGCACGACGACGAACTCGCTCAACACCTCCGGGACTTCAAAATAGGGACCACCCACAGTGTGCCCGGTTACGCCGCGCCGGTCTTCGCCGCTGAGATGCTGAACCGCGACATCCTGAGTGTCATCCCGAACGAGCGCGAAGAGTTGCTGATCAGCAAGGTAGTCATCCGGGATGGCTCTATCCTTATTGGCAAGACCAGCCGCGAGGTCGATCGCGCGAGAGAAGTGCAGGTCATCGGGGTCCGGTCGGGTGACACGGGTCCCCTCACCTTGTCCAGCGCTCCGGTTAACCGGCCGACCACCGCTGAATCGCCACTTCAGGAAAGGCGATTCGCCTCCGGCGACACACTGATTATCGCGTCCACCCGTGATGGCCGGGGCCAGGTCATCATCGATAGCAGCCCAGCCGAGTCAGTCAGCAGGTAACGAGCGAAGCCGAGCTTGTCCATGTACGACACCAGCGCGCGCCGGACCCGCCCGATCACCGAGCTGGAGGCCGAGTACGCCCAGGGCACCCGGCCCACCCCCGATGGCCGCCCCTGGAGCGAGCTAAGCGCCGACGAGCGGCGGGAGATTATCGACTCCCACCGGCTGGTGTATCTCCCCGAGGCTCGGTGAACTGGTGCCCCGGCCTGGGCACCGTGGTCGCGAACGAGGAGGTCACCGCCGAGGGCCGCAGCGACTGCGGCAACTTCCCCGTCTTCCAGGCCTATGCCTACACCGACTCCGCAGCGTGTACGTCCCCGCGCGGGAGGTCACCGAGGAAGGCAACGGGAGTTTCACCTGGCGCGGTGAGCCGGTCCGGCGCGTGTACGGGAAAATGGGTAAGAGCCTGCGCAACTCCGTCTCCCCCGACGAGATGTGCGAGCGCTACGGTGCCGACACGCTGCGGGTGTATGAGATGTCGATGGGCCCCTGGACGTGTCCCGGCCGTGATGACCAAGGATGTCGTCGGCGCGCACCGGTTCCTGCAGCGCCTGTGGCGCAACCTCGTCGACGAGACCACCGGTGAGCTGCGCGTCACCGACGCGGCCCTGGATCCGGGTGCTGCACCGGACGATCGCCGGGGTCCGCGAGGACTACGCCGGGTTGCGGCTGAACACCGTGATCGCAAGCTGATCAAGCTGAACAACCACCTCACTAAGGTCTACGGCTCCAGCCCGGGTACCCCGCAGGCGGTGGCTGAGCCGCTGGTCCCAGTCGCCCCGCATATCGCCGAGGAACTGTGGTCGAGGCTGGGCACAGCGAGTCGCTGGCACACGGGCCGATGCCACAGGCCGACGAGCGTTACCTGGCCGAGGACACGGTGGAGTATCCGATCCAGATCAACGGCAAGGTCCGTACCCGGATGACGGTGTCCGCTTCGGCTGGTCCCGATGAGGCCTGGGCCGCGGCGCTGGCACGGGCACGCACCGCGATGCTGATCACGAACGAGGAGCCCCGCAAAGTCGCAAAGTCATCGTCGTCCCCGGCCGACTCGTCAACGTCGTCCCATGACTCCCGCGTGTCGCGCCCGTGTGCGCGGCGCGTTGGGGGCTCCAGGCGCGGGCTGGACCTCAGCCGTCCTCGCCCTCTTCACTGGGCGGCCCGGATTCTTGGGCCGGGCTTGTTGGGCGGTGCCCCGCTCGCTGTGCTTGGTATTCACGTTGCCAGTCAGCCGCAGATGGCCGGTACCTGTGATTATGGATCTTGCGCATCCGGTCGCCGCAGTCACACGGCCCGCTACTTCCCGGGGGGAAGCCAGCGGGGGAGGTCCGGCTTCTGGCATCGTCAGCCGTCACCGTTGAGGGCTGGGGCGGCGTTGGTGGCTGCGGCGGCGACACCGGCCCAGGTGACGGCGCGGGGGGCGATGGGGGCTGAGGCGCCAGGCTGCGATGAGTGATCGGCGAAACCTGCTGGCGCGCGGGCTCCGCGGGGGAGGCTGAGGAGACCGCTGTTGCCGGTGGCTGCGGGGCCGATGCTGCCGGTGCGTCGATGGGCGCAGCGGTGACGAGAGGCTCACCGATCACGGGCATGGCGGGTGTCGGCACCTGATCCGGAATGGCCGCAGCGACGGGTGACTCGACGCGCGACAAGGTCGTGGACATATTCATCCCGGCCACAAGGACCACCAGCGCCGCACTCGTCACCAGAGCGACCACAGCTCCCCGCGTCCCACCCGCCAATCCGGCCCATCGCCGCGTGCCCGGGTCATTCCCTGACGGCGGCACCGGGGCGGCGAGCACCTCATCCTGCTGGTCATGCCCGTTGAGGGGCGTGACCAACTGGCCGGTGGTGGCGGCTGCGGATGACCCGGAGCTGGTGACAGGCTGGAAAAGATCTACGACGGGCTGCGCCGGCGGTTGTGGATTCATCGTGGCCATACCTCCCCTGCGGATCCGTCGGTCACGTATGTCCGTTTGTTACTTTCGTGTCCGACCGATTACTGTGCTCACATATCGCTCGGTAACGCGATCCTGTTACGGTCAGTCATCGACGCCAGGATTCCGCGCGGCTGCCGCATCAACCAGGGCCGTAACCCAGTAGCCGCCGCGTCAGCGAATCCGTTGCTCCCAGGGATCGAGGACATCAACGCCGGTGGACGTGAAGTCCTTGACATTGCGGGTCGCGACGCGAAGTCTGTGGACCCTTGCGGTCGCGGCGATGAGTGTGTCCCGCTTGGGACGGGGATCGGGAACGTGCGTCGATGCGGCACACCGCGCCACGGCGAGGATCGTGATACGGTCCCGCTGCCGGTTGTGAGTGTGGTCGCCATCCCCTGATCAAGGACGGGGACGGGCACTTCACGCACCGACTGCTCGGTCCCGGAGGCCCGGCCTCGGTCGAGATCGGTGATCTCAGCGGTTCCGGCCCGGCGATGACCTCATAGAAAAATGTCCACGACAACGCCTTGACGCTACTTTTGCGGGATTCCCGCCAACAGGCTCGACCAATCCGTGATCGTGTTCACCAAGAATGAGGCGGGTAGCGACTTCACGAGGCTTGGCGGGTAGGAAAACCCCGCCGAGTTCGCGACCGGTGGCCCTCTAGGAATCTTGGTGGTCGCCGACGCGCGGGTGACCACTGATCACAACGGCGCACCGGTCGGGACCGTCCAGTTCAAGGACGGGAGCACCAATATCGGTCCCCCGGTTGCGGTGATTGCCGGCAACGCCTTCCTCATCGCGTTCCGGCCGCCGGGTTCCCATCTGACTGCGATGTTCATCCCACGTCCTGGGAGCCACTTCACCTCGTCAACCTCGAACACTGTGACGGTCAGGTCATAAAACCAGGATTCGCACACCTGGGCCGGATGATCTCCGGACCCGGCTGAACCGCAGCCGGGGTACGGCCAGCCCAGCTTGTGCGTCTCCACCAGCAGGACGGGAAGCTGTCCCACTGAGCCTGGAGGGTTCCAGATGGCGGTCGGAAATGCGCCATCCACCGAGGACGGGCAGGGCGCTAACTGATTGGTCATCACCGGATCCTCACCGTCACGGTGCTGGACGTCGATGGCCTGAAGGCCTGAGGGCGGCCCCAGGCCGCCCTCATCTTTGAGGATCTTCCGCGGTCGCGGATCAACCCCTACGGGCTGGACTGGCAGATTTCGCTGTCCTTTCTGGGGTTGCTCGACATCCCTTGGTCGGCCGCTGGACTCTTCCTGTTCTCCCAGGGGACGGATCGTTCCGCGCACGCGAAATCTGTGCCTGCGGCAGAAGCGCTCATAAGGACCCCTCGCCTGCGGGGTGGGGAGGGGCCCTCGACCGGCATAGCCGGAGCGCCCGGCCGCGTGCTGACCCCGAGGAGCGACCGTGCGAACCCATCCGTATCTGACTGGACCATGCCTCACAGGACCGCGCCTGACAGGACCGCGCCTGACAGGACTGGGCGTGCTGCTCAGCACCAGCACCATCGCGGCGATGCTGCTCGCGGTGCCCGGATCGCCGGCTTCCGCCGCGCCGGGCCTGCCGCAGCTAGCGGATCCCGCGGCGCCGTGCGGCACCACCGGCTCGCTGACCGGCTCGGACTCCCTGACCTGCACGTACACCACCACCGGATCCGACATCTTCACGGTGCCGGAAGGGGTGAGCTCAGTGAGCATCACCGTGGTCGGCGCGCAAGGCGGGCTTTACTTCGTCGCGGGCGACGCCACGCACGGCGGCTCGCCAGCGGGTGACATCACCGGGCGCCCAGGTGGCAATGGTGGTCAAGCGGCGGGCACCCTCAACGGCCTGACGCCGGGACAGGTGCTGCAGGTCGATGTGGCCGGCAAGGGAGCCAACGGCACGGCCGCGAGCCGTTCCGGGGGCATGAACAACGGCCCCTCCGGCGGGCAGGGCGGGCTCGGAGGCTTCGGCGGCTCCAACGGCGGTGTGGCCGGCGGGCCAGGTGATGCCAGCGGCGGCGACGGCGGGACCGCCGTGGTCAATGGCGGTAACGGATCGGGTGGCGGCGGATCCTCCGATGTCCGGCTCAGCGCCGCTGGTTGCGCGGCGCTGAACTGCGCCTTGCCGGCCCGGGTCCTGGTCGGGCCGGGTGGTGGCGGGGGCGGAGGCACCGGCGGGCAGGGCAACGCGCTCGGTGGTGCCGGTGGTGCCGGTGGCGGCGAGACCGGCGGCGATGGCAGCACCGTGGTCGACGGCGGCAACCGGGGGTTCTCCGGCGCCGGCGCGACCCAGACCACCGGCGGGCTCGGTGGGCTCAACGCCTCCCGGCACGCGAACCCGCCCACCACAGCGCCCGACGATCCGCGCCTCGGCGGCGATGGCGCCGATGGCACCTCAGGTGCGGGCGGTGCCGGGGGAATCGGCAACAAGCCCTGCAACGGGCCGCACACCCCGCCCTGCCAGGATCCCAACGCCACGACCTCGGGTGGCGGAGCCGGAGGCGGCGGGGGCGGCGGGTTCTTCGGCGGTGGTGGCGGCTCCGGCGGGGGCGGCCCGTTCGGTGGTGGCGGCGGCGCCGGGGGCGGCGGGGGCGGCGGCAGCGCCTTCGCCGCGGTGACCGTCAGCTCCCCGGTGCTGACCGCGAACGTCAACGACGGCACCATCAACGGCGGAAACGGGCAGGTCACCATCACCTGGACCGCACCGGCGACCATCCCCACGCCAACCCCGCGCCCGTCCCCCAGCCCAAGCCCAAGCCCAACGCCGACTAGCACACCGACGCCCAGGCCAACACCGACCCCAACCCAGGCACCAGGTGCGACGGCGACGACCACCACGCTTAACGTGATCAAGATCAAACTCCCCGGTGCTGGTGGTTTCGTCCTCCCCCTGGCAACCGTGACGCCACCTCAGGCCGCCGGATCCGTCCAGTTCACCGACGGCACCCAGAATCTGGCCGGCCCCCGGCCGGTGATTGGCGGCTTCGCCATCGGCCCGCTGACGTTCCTGGGCGCCGGGGAGCACTCGATCACCGCCGTGTTCACCCCGGCCAGGCAGGCGAACTTCCAGCCGTCCACATCCACCACCGTGACATTCACGTTCTAACCACCAGAGGCAGCGATGCGAGCCAGACACTTCTCCCTGCTGATCGTTTCCGCGTTACTGGCGCTGGCCACCCTGAACACCGGGCTGGTGACACCGGCGCCGAGGCCGGCTAGCGCCAGCACCGCCCTGATCACCGCCTATGTCATCAACAACGGTGACAAGACGGTGACGCCGATCGACGTGGCCACCAACACCCCCGGACCCCCTATCCCCGCGGGCACCAACCCGAGAGGTGTGGCGATCACCCCCGACGGTAAGACCGTCTACGTCACCAACCGCGCCGATAACACAGTGACACCGATCGACGTGGCCACCAACACCCCCGGACCCACCATTCCCGTGGGCACCTTCCCGTTCGGGGTCGCGTTCACCCCCGACGGCAAGACCGCCTACGTCGTCAACAACAACAGCCACAACGTGACGCCGATCGACGTGGCCACCAGCACCCCTGGTGCCCCTATCCCCGTCGGCAACGACTCGCACGCGGCCGCGGTCACCCCCGATGGCAAGACCGTCTACGTCACCAACTCCGCGAGCCAATCGGTGACGCCGATCGATGTGGCCACCAATACCCCCGGCCCCCCCATCCCGGCTGGCAACAACCCGCAGGGCATCGCGATCACCCCGGACGGCAAGACCGCCTACGTCACCAACAACGGCAACGCCGGCAGCGCCACCGTGACGCTGATCGATGTGGCCACCAACACCCGCGGTATCCAGATCCAGGTCAGCGACCGCCCGGTCGGGATCGCCATCACCCCGGACGGCAAGACCGCCTACGTCACCAACGAGCGCCTCAACGTGGTGACACCGATCGACATCGCCACCAACACCCCCCGCACCCCCATCCCGATGGGCGACGGCGCCCTGCCATTCGCGATCGCCATCACTCCCGATGGCAAGACCGCTTACTGCGTGAACCGGGACAACAACACGGTGACGCCGATCGACGTGGCCACTGGCGTCCCCGGCACCCCCATCCGGGTCGGCCAGCGCCCGGTCGGGGTCGTGTTCACCCCGGGGCCGAAGGGAACGGCCACGACCACCACGCTCGACGTCATCAAGGTGCCGCTGCCGCTGGGGCTTGGTGGTTTCGCGATCCCCAGCGCGATCGTGGCCCCGCCGAACGTGGCCGGAACGGTTCAGTTCAAGGACGGCGCCAGCGATCTGGGCCGCCCGGTGCGGGTGATCGGCGGCAGGGCCATCGGGTCCC
This sequence comes from Pseudonocardiaceae bacterium, assembly GCA_035712045.1. GTDB lineage: Bacteria > Actinomycetota > Actinomycetes > Mycobacteriales > Pseudonocardiaceae. Next base: position 722 of record DASTBN010000505.1, on the reverse strand, counting down.
TGGCCTTCCTGAACAAGGGCACGCACTCGTTAACCGCTGTGTTCACCCCAGCGGATCCGGTCACATTCACGCCATCGACATCCCACGCCGTGACGGTCACGTTCTAGGGCCCGGTTGGTACGAGCCCCCTGTCCTGCGGATCTTCGGTGTCGTATCGCCACCACGGGAAAGATCCACAGGACAGGGCGTGGCACGACGCGCCCGCTGGGGGTTTCCCGCGTACCGTGCGGTGATGAGCATCGTGGTAATGCTGCCGCAACTGGCGGAGACCCTGGCGCGATACCGCTTCGCGTACCTGCTGAGCATCGGGGATGACGCGCGGGCGCATGTGGTGGCCGTGAGTACCGCGCTGGTGAATGATGCCCTGCTCGTGAACGGCCTGGGCCGGAGGACGCGAGCCAACCACGACTGGCGATGGCTGTGATTCGGACTGCGTCGAGCTACCCGTCGCCGAGTCCCAGGGATCCTAGGGAGAGGAAGGGCAACCGGTCCCGGGTGATTCATCGACGCAGTCGCCTACCTTGTTGCCGGCAACCGGGGATTGGTTCAGGACCAGCACTCCCTCATTCTGGATCCCGCCGCCTTCTGGGGAGGTGTTGGCGACGACCGGGGTGCGAGTCAGGATCGCATGACTTGTTCCGCCCCGCGCGAATTGATCGGTGTCCTCGAGGTACAGGCCTCCGCCTTCGCCGTCAGCGTGATTGCCCTGGATGAGGCTGTTC
>DASTBN010000504.1:0-3982 GCA_035712045.1 Pseudonocardiaceae bacterium | reverse complement strand
TCTGGTGTCTCTGCTGAGCTTCTCGTGGTTCGCCATCAGTGCGGGCTGGGCACTCGGTCACCGCTCACGGGCGCGCCGCGAGCACGCCGACCAGATCGCCAAACATCGCGCCCAGAAAGCCGTCTCCGAGGAACGGCTGCGGATCGCCAGGGAAATGCATGACGTGGTGGGACACAGCCTGAGCGTGATCGCGATGAAAGCCGCCGTGGCCAACCACGTCTACAACACCCGCTCTGAGGAAAGCCGCGAAGCACTCGACGCCATCGAATCCGTCGGCCGCACCGCACTCGCCGACATCCAACGCGTACTCAGCTCCTTACGCTCGGTGGGAGACGCCGACCTGGCACCCAGCCCAGGCCTCAACGAGCTACCACAACTAGTCGACAACGCCCGACTCGCCAACATCCAGGTTGAACTCGACTGCGGGACCATCCCAGTACTGCCCGCCGCAGTCCAGCTCTCCGCCTACCGAATCGTGCAGGAGGCACTGACCAACGTCATCAAACACGCCACACCACCGGCCCGATGCACCATCCGCATCACCGCCGAGTCAGGCGAACTACACCTAGCGGTCATCGACAACGGCACACCACGCCGCCCAACCGGCGAGCCCGGCCACGGCCTGATCGGCATGCGCGAACGAGCCGCCCTCCACCACGGAACCCTGATGGCCGGCCACCAGCCCCACGGCGGATTCGCCGTCCACGCGCGCCTCCCCTACCAAACCCCGGAACCCGCATGACTGACACACCCATCCGGATCCTGCTCACTGACGATCAAGCACTGCTACGAGGCAGCCTACGGCTGATCAGTACTGCCTGGCTCTTCCGGCGGCCGTCGCGCTCGGGCCGCAGGCTGGGCGAGACTGCGCACGCTGACCAGGTTCGGCGTGGCCCGGCCGTTGCCGTGCATCCGCACTGGGTAGCCCCCGCAGTTTTCGGCCAGTTTGCTAAGCGTGGATTCTACGAGCTGAAGCGGCACTAGCCGAGGGGATCGGTGGTCGCGGTACAGGCTGAGTGAATCACGGAATTGGCTGCCGACTCCTCGGACTCATGGCCGATCCGCGCGGCCTCTAAGCTGCCGCTAAGTCACCGATTAGTAGCTATTCAGCTGGTGGCTTTGTTGCTGGTGAGGCTGGTGTGGCTTGGATCGGCGTGTCGAGTCGATCTCGGGCTGGGTTCGGGCAGGGTGTTGTCGTGTCCGGCGCCCCGTCCTACGAGCGGCTTGTCGTGGAGAACGCCGCGCTGCGGGCGGAGAATGATGAGTTGAAGCGCGTGTTTGAGGTGTTGACGGATCGGATCGCGGAGCTGGAGCGTCAGGTTGCTGCGGATTCGTCGAACTCCTCCCGGCCGCCGTCGTCGGATATGCCGTGGCCGGAGAAGCCGGCGAGGAAGCGTTCGTCGCGTACCAGGCCGGGGCGCAAGCCGGGTAAGCAGCCGGGTGCGTCGTCGTCTTCGCGGAGTCTGGCCGGCAACGCCGACGAGACGCTGGAGATCCAGCCAGATCGGTGCCGGCGTTGTGATACCTCGCTGGCTGGAGCCCAGGAGTCCGGTCGTCAGCGGCGCCAGGTTGTCGATGTGCGGTCGGCGCCGCCGCCGAAGGTCACCGAGTATCAGCGGATCTCGAAGGTGTGCTCGTGTTGCGGGGCGGTCACTACCCCGGGCTGGGACGATGCGGCGGTGCCGGTTGAGCACGCCCAGACGGTGGCGCCGCCGGGTTCGCCGGTGCGGATCGGCCCGGAGACCGTGGCCCGCGCCGCGTTGCTCACGTGTGCGCACTACCTGCCAGTCGGGCGCGCACGCGATCTGCTGGAAGCGCTGACCGCGATCGATGTGCCCACCGGGTTCCTGGCCGGGGTCCGCGGTCGTGTGGCGCGGCGGCTGGAGAAGAAGTTCCTTGGCCACATGCAGAAATTGCTGGCCAGTGCCCCGCTGCTGCACGCCGGCGAGACACCCGGCCGCGCCGCCGGCGCCTTGTCGTATGTGCACGTGGCCTGCACCGGGTACCTCACCCTCATGCATGCCGGCGACCGCTCCGCGGCCACCATTGACGCCGGTGGTGTCCTCGCGGAGTTCACCGGGGTGCTGGTACGCGATGGCTACGCCGGCTACGAGCACCCGCAGGCGGTGCACGCCTGGTGCGGAGCTCACATCATCAGGGACTTGCGGTCGATCTCTGACGCCGACCCCGGCGGCCAGCTCTGGGCGCGGGCGATGGCCACCACACTCCTGGACGCCAACCACGCCGCGCACCAGGCCCGCGAGCGCGGAGCCGACAGCCTCGACCAGGCCACGCTCAAGCAGATCCGCAACCACTACCTGGGCGCGCTCGCCCGGGGCGACACCGGCAACCGAGGCAAAAACACCACACTCGCCGGCAAGGCACGCACCCTCATCCGCCGATTCAGACGATTCGAAGACATGATCCTGCGCTTCGCGACAGACCTCTCGGTGCCCTTCACGAACAACGAGGCAGAAAGATCATGCCGACCCGGCAAGGTGCAACAACGCACCTCCGGCGGCGCCTGGCGCACCCCGCGAGGCCTCACCGACTTCGCGATCGTCCAATCCTACCTGGACACCGCAAACAAGCGGGGACTCGACAAACTCGACGCCCTCCGCACGCTCTTCACCACCGGCGCATGGCTACCCCCAGCACTCGCACCAGCTGAATAGCTACACCGATTAGATGGCTTGAAGTCGCTGCCCTAATCTATCTCTAGGTCCCCTAGACTGTGCGTCACTGACATCCGGACTGACGTCTAGGAGATGGGAAAATCGTGCCGGGTCTTGACTATTGTTTTGGGGCCCGGAAGCTCCCGGAGATGCCCTGTAACGATCGCCCGCCGATACACATGACTATCTAGCCTCTCATGCCGCGGGCTGTGGTGGCCTACCGGCGCTTCCACCTGCATTCACAGATGAATCCAACGTGGGAAGGATACGATGCTGGAGTGTTCCCGATTTTATTGACACCGGTTTAGGCTGCCAGATCGGTTAGTTTCCTATATCCTAGCTCGTATTCGTGGGGTGTCAAGTAGTTGAGTGTGGAGTGTCGTCTCCGGCGGTTGTAGTAGCCCTCGATCCAGAGGAATGTGTGCCGCTGGACCTCGGTGAGGCCGTCCCAGGGACGGGTGTGGATGAGCTCTTTCTCGCGGGTGGCGAAGAATGATTCGGCGACGGCGTTAAGAGGGAGGTGGCGCGGCGGCCCATGGAGCGGCGGACGCCGTTGAGGGCGCAGAAGTCAGCGAATTCCTTCGATGTATACTGGCAGCCACGGTCGCTATGGAAGATCACGCCTTCCGGGGGCGTTCGGGTGAGCAACGCGGCCGCGAGAGCCTCGATGATCAGACTGGTCCGCATATGGTCGGCGACGGCGTAACCCACCACTTTACGAGAATGTAAATCGATAACGGTGGCGGTGTAGACCCAGCCCTCCACGGTCCGGAGATAGGTGATGTCCCCGCACCAGCGCGTGTTGGGCGCCTCGGCGGTGAAATCTTGCCCGATCAGATCCGGCGCGTCAACAGGCCGCTGGCCTGCGATGGTGGTCTTCTTCCAGGCTCGTGGGTGGCGTCCGCGCAGGCCAGCCGCCTTCATGAGACGCCATACCCGCTTCGGGCCGACTCGGATCCGGCGGGCGGCGAGCTCGGCGTGGATCCGGCGCACGCCGGGATTTCCCTCCAGCTCGGAATGGATCCGCTGGATCTGTTCGGTGAGTTCGGCGTCGGTGCGCTCGCGCTGGCAAGGCCCGTGAGCTCGCCACCGATAATAGCCTTGGCGGCACACCCCGAGATGGTCGCGCATGAAGCTGATCGTGTATTCTTTCTCGTCGGCCCTCCTCCGCGATCGCCGCGTATTTCACGGCTGTTGTTTCACGAACCAGGCCGCTACTTTTTTCGCGAAATCACGCTCCATTCTCAGGGTTGTGTTCTCCTTGCGGAGCCGGTCCAGCTCTTCCCGCTCGGTCTCGGACAATTCCT